>JAHJUC010000319.1 GCA_018829385.1 Alphaproteobacteria bacterium | reverse complement strand
TTCCGGGCGGGCAGGGGGTGGCTGAGATGGAAGCCAACGCGGTTGCCGCCAGCGCGGAAATACCGCCAGCGCTCTGGGCCGAGCTGAAGGCCGAAGGGCTGATGCGCGAGGATGCGCCGGTCAGCGTCTGAAGAATTTGCCGCCATACCTGGCGTATGGCGGTCTACCCGCTGGTAAACAGCTCCGGTCGCTCGGTGACCAGCGGCTCGAGCTGCAGGATGAGCTGGCTCAGGTGGTGCCGCGTCGCCTTGCGCGCGGCTTCCGGGTCGCGTGCTTCGAGCGCTGCGACGATGGCCTTGTGTTCCTCGAGCGTGGCTTGCATCCGCCCCGGCATCGGCAGGTTGAGATGGCGCGCGCGGTTGACATGGATCCAGGCGGTTTCCGCGAGCGACGCCAGCCGCCGGTAACCGGTGAACGACAGGATCAGCTCGTGCATCTCGGCGTCCATCTGGTGAAAGCCGGTCGTGTCGCCATCCTGCATCAGCGCTTCCTGGATGCGCAGGTTGCGCTTGAGCAGAACCAGCTGCTCCTCGGTGATCGTCGCGGCGACCCGCTCGACGGCGGCGAGTTCCAGCGCCTCGCGCAGGAACGCCCCTTCGCGGATTTCCGCCATCGAGAACCGTGTCACATAGGTTCCCGCCTGCGGCACGATGTCGGCCAGGCCCTCGCTCGCAAGCCGCGCCATGGCTTCCGTCACCGGCGAGCGAGAGACGCCTAGCTCTTTGCAGATTTCCGATTTCTGCATCAGTTCGCCCGGCCGGAAGCCCAGCGACAGGATCGCCTGCTTCAGCGACATGTAGACTTTCTGGGAGAGCGAGCCGGGAAAGTCGTCCAGAGGCTGAAGCGCGGGCAGGGATTTTTTCGCGTCTCGCAGTGGACTATCCTCGCTGACTGGCATACTAACATGTTAGATAGAGTTACCCTCCTGTCAAGCCGCGATCCGGTCAACGATCCGGCTTTGCAACCACGAAGCGCTCTGACCGATGGCAAAAGATATTCCCCAGACAATCCGCCTCAACGCAGCCGACAATGTGATCATCGCGCTCAAGGACCTGGCCGGCGGCGCGATCGTTCCCGGCCTCGATGTTCCGCTCGCAGAAGCGATCGCGCGCGGACACAAGATTGCGACGCGCCCGATTGCCCAGGGCGAGAAGGTCCTCCGCTACGGCCAGACCATCGGCATTGCCACCCTCGCCATCGCGCCTGGAGACCATGTCCATGTGCACAATCTCGGCATGGGCGGCCACGCCGAGGCGCAGGAATTCTCGACCGAGGTCCGGCCGCTGCCCGTGCCGTCGGAAAAGCGTCACTTCATGGGCTACCACCGGGCTGACGGTTCTGTCGGCACCCGCAATTATCTTGGCATTCTCACCTCGGTGAACTGCTCCGGCTCCGTCGCCCGCTTCATTGCCGAGGCAGTGGAGAAAGAGGGCTGGCTCGAAGAGTTCGAAAATGTCGACGGCGTCGTGCCGATCGTCCATGGCACCGGCTGTGGCATGTCGGGAAGCGACGAGGGTTACGACACCCTGTTCCGCACCCTCCAGGGCTACGCGAGAAACCCGAACTTCGCCGGCATCCTGCTGCTGGGTCTCGGCTGCGAGGTCATGCAGGTGCCTGACCTGGTCGGTCGTGGCCGGATGCGCTCGGACGGCAACTTCCGCTACATGACCATCCAGCAGTCGGGCGGCACCCGCAAGACCATCGAGCGCGGCGTCGAGCAACTGAAGGAAATGGCAGCCGTTGCCAACAAGATTGCGCGCGCGCCCGCAGGGCTCGAGCATCTGGTGATCGGCATGCAGTGCGGCGGCTCCGACGGCTATTCCGGCATCACCGCCAATCCGGCGCTGGGCGCCGCGTCGGATCTGCTGGTCGCTCATGGCGGCACCACCATCCTGTCGGAAACCTCGGAAATCTATGGTGCCGAGCACCTGCTCACCCGCCGCGCGGTGACGCCGGAGGTCGGCGCCAAGATCGTCGAGCGCATTCACTGGTGGGAGGATTACGCCGCGCGCAACGGCGGCGAGATGGACAACAATCCTTCGCCCGGCAACAAGAAGGGCGGCCTGACCACCATCCTCGAGAAATCGCTGGGTGCTGTCGCCAAGGGCGGCACCGCACCGCTGACCCAGGTCTACAAGTTCGCCGAGCCGATCACCGAGCGCGGCTTCGTCTTCATGGATAGCCCCGGCTACGATCCCTGTTCGGTGACCGGGCAGATCGCCTCGGGCGCCAATCTGATCGCGTTCACCACCGGCCGCGGCTCGGTGTCGGGCTACAAGCCGACACCCTGCATCAAGCTTGCCACCAATTCGGAAATGTATGGCCGCATGTCCGAGGACATGGATGTCAATTGCGGCGACATCATCACCGATGCCGTCAGCCTTGAAGACAAGGGCCGCGAGATTTTCGAGCTGTTCCTGCGCGTCGCCTCCGGCGAGGAAACCAAAAGCGAGCAACTCGGTTTCGGCGGCGCCGAGTTCGTGCCCTGGCAGATGGGCGCGGTGATGTGATCATCGCGGCCTGGCCCGGCTGAAGCGGCATCCATCGGATGGCTTGGTCCATCCGGTAGAAAATCCCCTCTGTTCTTGTCCACAAATCATCCGATTGACTCTCGCGTCGAGTCCGGTGTTTATTAGAACATAACAGGAACAAATTGGATCAAGCATGAGTCTTTCGAGGCTGCAGACCGCGACCGATATCTTGAAGGCGCGCACCCGCGCCTATGAGGCCCAGGCGTACCGGGGAATGGCGCTTGGCGAGGCCGGCGAGGCTCAACCATTGCCGCTCGGCGCCAGCGCGGTTGATCATTGCCTTGATGGCGGGCTCGCCTGCGGCGGATTGCATGAGGTGCGCAGCCCGCTGGCGCGCGACATTGGAGCCGCCACCGGATTTGCGCTCGGGCTCGCCGCCCGTGCCATTGAGACCGATCGCATGGGACGCCGCGGCATCGTCTGGGTCAGCGATCCGGCCACCCGCGTCGATGGCGGCGGGCTTTTCCCGGCTGGCCTCGCCCAGTACGGGCTCGACCCGTCATCGATGACGATGGTCGAGCCCGGCGATCTGCAGGGCGCCATGTGGGCGGCCGACGAGGCGGCGGGCTGCGCCGGGCTGGCGGCGCTGATCTTCCAGATCAAGGGCAATCCGGCGCGCTTCGACATCACCGCCACGCGGCGGCTGATGCTGCGCGCGCGCCAAAGCGGCGTGCTGGCGCTGACGCTGCGGCAGAGCGGCGAGGAGGAGGCCAGTGCTGCGGCAACGCGCTGGCGGGTGAACACGGGACCATCGGGGGCGGACGACACTCTTGAACGTGGCGTGGGGGCAATGCGGCTGCTGCTCACGCTGGAACGCAACCGCGCCGGACGGACCGGCCAATGGCTTTTAGCCTGGAACCCCAAAGACAGAAGTTTCCACCATGCCGCTCCAGATCCAAGATCCCGCGCCAACCCGCCAGCGCATCCTCTCGATCGCCTTCCCGCACCTGCCGACCGACCGGGTGCACCGGGCCAGATGGGGCAAGTCCTGGATCGCCGGCAGGATTTTGGACGCGCATCCTGAAACGCCGCCTGTCGTCGTCACCGATACTCTCAAGAATGCCATCCGCATCGTCGCGCTCGATCAGCGCGCCCGTGCCCGTGGCGTGCGCCTGAACCAGACGCTCAGCGACGCCCGTGCGCTGGTGCCCGATCTCGACTGTCATCCTGCCGACGACGAGGCAAGCCGGGCGCTGCTCTTGAAGATCGCCGGCTGGTGCGAGCGCTACACGCCGCTTGTCGCGTTCGGCTCTGACCCTGAGTCCGGGCGCGATCACGGTCTGTTCATGGACATCACCGGCTGCGCCCATCTGCTCGGCGGCGAACAGGCTCTGGTCGCCGACCTGGAGGCACGGTTGCGCGCGCAGGGCTTTCATGTTCGGCTCTGCCTCGCCGACACGCCGGGTGCCGCCTGGGCCATG
>JAHJUC010000318.1 GCA_018829385.1 Alphaproteobacteria bacterium | reverse complement strand
TGCAAAACGGGTCATGACGGCACACTCCTGTTTCTGTATGTGATGACACGCAATAAAGACAAAATCGAGAATGGATTCCGGAAACACGTCGACGCCGAGGCGTGACCAGGCCGGGGACCGGGAAAGCGAGACGTTCAGGCATGCATGCGACCATCTACAAGATAACCCCGGAAGCGCTCTGGCGCACGGCCGAAGCCGAGGGCCGTTTTACCGGCGCGCCCGTCGATCTGGCGGACGGGTTCATTCACTTCTCCACACGCGACCAGGCCATCGAGACCGCACAGAAACACTTCGGCGGGCAGCAAGACCTCTTGCTGGTGGCGGTCGATGCGAGCGCGCTCGGCGAGAAGCTGATCTTTGAACCCTCGCGCGGCGGGGCGCTGTTCCCGCACCTTTACGCAGACATGCCGCTGTCGGCGGTCAAATGGGTCAAGCCGCTGCCGCTAGGGCCTGACGGCGCGCATGTGTTTCCGGACATGGAGTCGTAATGAGCCTGATTGACGGATTTGCCCGGAGCGCGCTGTTCACGCTCGATCCCGAAACCGCGCACGGACTTTCGATCAGCGCGCTCAAGAGCGGACTGGTGCCAAGCTGCCGCGCCGACCGCGATCCGCGGCTTGCGGTCACTGTCGCCGGACTGAACTTCCCCAACCCGCTGGGCATGGCGGCGGGCTATGACAAGAACGCCGAGGTTCCCAACGAGCTCACCCGCCTCGGGTTCGGCTTTGCCGAGATCGGCACGCTGACCCCGAAGCCGCAACAGGGCAATCCGAAACCGCGGATCTTCCGGCTGGTCAAGGACCACGCGGTGATCAACCGGCTGGGATTTAACAATGAGGGGCACGCAGCCGCCCATGCCCGGATATCCGGCAGGCGCAGGGAAGGACTGCTCGGCGTCAACATCGGCGCCAACAAGGACAGCGACGACCGGGTTGGCGATTATGTCGCCGGGATTTCGCGCTTTGCCGATGTGGCGGATTACTTCACCGTCAATATCTCCTCGCCCAACACCCCGGGCCTGCGCAATCTGCAAACCCGCGAGGCGCTTTCGGATCTCCTGGGACGGGTGCTTGCCGAACGCGACCAAAAGAGCAAACGCATTCCGGTTTTCCTCAAGATCGCGCCGGATCTCACCGAACCGGATCTCGACGATATCTCGGCAGAATGCCTGGCACACAGGCTTGACGGGGTGATCGTATCGAACACGACGCTGTCGCGCACAGGGCTGTCGGCGGACCCGAAGACACGCGAAGCCGGCGGTTTGTCGGGACGGCCGGTGTTTGAGCGCTCGACCATCGTGCTGGCAAAGATGCGGCAGAAGCTCGGGGCCGACATGCCGCTGATCGGGGTTGGCGGCATCGACAGCGCCGAGACGGCCGCGGAGAAGATGCGGGCCGGCGCCGATCTCATCCAGCTCTATACCGGGTTCATCTATGGCGGCCCCCTGCTCCCGGGCCGGATCGTGCGCGGTCTCTCCCACCTCTGCGACCGCGAGAACCTGGCAAGGATTTCGGATCTGCGCGACAGCAGAACCGCGCACTATGCCGCCATGGCGATCCCGGAATAGGGTCAGGCCGCGCCGAAAGCCCTGTCGCGGCGGCGCGGCAGCAGCGCCAGCAAGGTGAATCCGCGCAAACCCAGGAAGACGTTGAGCGAGATCCAGAGCCCGAGATTGCCCCAGACCTGGGTCAGGCCGAACGACAGCGCGACGAACAGGACGAGCGAGAGAAGCATCATGTTGCGCATATCGCGCGACCAGGTGGCGCCGATATAGACGCCGTCCATCTCGAAGGCGAGGACGCCGGACACGGCCGTCAGCGCCGCCCAAAACAGATAGGACCCGGCCTCGAACCGCACCGGTTCAAGCGTCGTCATCAGGCCGATGACCGCGTTCCCGAAGATCAGGAAAAAGCCGGTCGTGAACCCGGCGAGAACAAATCCCCAGAGAGCGGTCAGGCGGACGGCCCTGTCGAAGGCCGGGCGGTAGCGGGCGCCGATCGCGCGGCCCGAGAGTTGCTCTGCGGCGGTGGCAAAGCCGTCGAGGTAATAGCCCGCCACCATGAAGAAATTCATCAGGATGGCATTGGCGGCAAGCGTGGTTTCGCCAAATCCGGTGCCAAGCCGGGTAAACCAGGCGAAGGCGGCAATGAGGGCG
>JAHJUC010000317.1 GCA_018829385.1 Alphaproteobacteria bacterium | reverse complement strand
GGCAGCATGAATGTGGTCTGGATGGCGGCGCTCACACTGTTTACATTTCTGGAGAAAACCGGAGCAGGACGGGTGACAACGCGCGCCGGCGGCGCGATAGTGAGCCTATGGGGGGCTGCCCTGATTTGGGCTGCCTTGATATGATAATCAAGAGACTGTTGGGAGCGGACCGGGATGGCTGATGTTGAGTGGGCGTTGAAAGGCGAACTGGTGCTATCGTGCAATTGCACGGTTTTCTGCCCCTGCGTGATTTCGCTCGGCCAGCACCCGCCCACGGAAGGCTATTGCCAGACCTGGGCCGGTTTCCGGGTCGACAATGGCTATTATGGCGACACGGATCTGTCGGGGCTCAATCTCGGACTGATCATGGAGATTCCCGGCTACATGAGCCGCGGCAACTGGACCGCCGGCCTGTTTGTCGACAAGCGCGCCTCGATCTACGCCACCAAGGCCTTCGCCAAGATCTTCACCGGCAAGGCCGGCGGCACGACGTCGCTGCTGTCCATTCTCGTCGGCAACTTTCTCGGCGTTCAGCAGGAACCGATCAGCTACGAGGTCGAGGACAAGCGGCGCATCTTCAAGATCCCGAAGATCATCGATGGCGTGGTTGCGCCGATTCCCGGCAAGACCCATGGCGAAGACACCGTGATTTCCAATTCGGAGTACTGGATCGCGCCGGAAATCATCGTGGCGAAATCTGAAAAGTCCAAGTTGCGCGCCTTTGGCCGCAACTGGAACTTTGCCGGCCGTTCGGCGGAGATCTGCGCCCTCGACTGGAGCGGCCCGAACTGAGATTGCGCTGGGAGGCGCAGGCGGCATGAAGCTTCCGTTTAAATACCGCCGCGTTCCCTACGCGGAGATCAGGGCGTTTTCGGTCCATATCCTGACCGCCAGCGGCTCGTTCATGGCGTTCCTAGCGCTGGTGGCAGCGGCTGAGGGCCGCTTTGTCGACCTGTGGTGGTGGCTGGGCGTGGCCATGCTGATCGATGGCATCGACGGCCCGATCGCGCGCAAGCTCAATGTCAAGGAAGTGCTGCCGAACTGGTCCGGGGTGATGCTCGACAACGTGATCGACTACGTCACCTATGTGCTGATTCCGGCCTTCGCGCTCTATCAGAGCGGCATGATCGGCGAGCCCCTGTCGTTTGTGGCTGCCGGTCTGATCGTTGTTTCCAGTGCCATCTACTATGCCGACATGGGTATGAAGACGGACGAGAATTTCTTCTCCGGCTTTCCGGTGGTCTGGAACATGCTGGTGTTCACGCTGTTTGTGACCCACCCTTCGGAAATCGTTGCCTTCGTCATCGTGCTGGCAGCGGTCTTCATGACATTCCTGCCGATCAATTTCCTGCACCCGGTTCGCGTGGTGCGGCTCAGGCCCGTTAATCTCACAGTGTTCGGACTCTGGTCGGTGCTGTCGGGATATGCGCTGCTCCTGCATTTCGAAAGCCCGGACTGGCTGATGTGGGCGGTGATGCTGACCGGTGGATATCTGTTTGTCATCGGCGGCATCATGCAGATGTTTCCGGCGCTTGGGCGCCGGTAGAGCATATCAACCGTTAGACTTGTAGCCGGCTCATGGCCGAAGACTTTTGGAGAAGACCGACATGAAGGCAATTCTCGTTTCACAACACGGCGGCCCGGAAGTGCTGGAGTGGCGCGATCACGAGGCCGGCAATCCCGGCCCGGGGGAAGTGCGGATCCGGCAGGAAGCCGTCGGTCTGAACTTTCTCGACGTCTATTTCCGCACCGGTCTTTATCCGGCGCCCAAGGGCCTGCCGCTTGTTCCCGGCAATGAGGCAGCAGGTGTCGTCACCGAAGTGGGCGAGGGCGTCACCCTGTTCAAGGAAGGCGACCGGGTCGCCTATGCCGGGCCGATCGGCGCCTATGCGCAGGAACGGGTGATCGAGGCAGCAAAGATCGTCAAGGTTCCCGAAGGCGTAGGCCTCGATGTTGCCGCAGGCATGATGCTCAAGGGGATGACGGCGGAGTACCTGCTCAGGCGCACCTACGAGGTCAAGCCGGGCGACACGATCCTGTTTCATGCCGCAGCCGGCGGCGTCGGCCTGATTGCCGGGCAATGGGCGAAGGCGCTTGGCGCCACCGTGATCGGCACCGTCGGCTCGCAGGAAAAGGCCGACCTCGCCGCCGCCAATGGCTACGATCACGTGATCAACTACCGGACCGAGAATTTCGTCGAGCGGGTGAGGGACATCACCGGCGGCAAGGGCGCCGACGTGGTCTACGATTCGGTCGGCAAGGATACATTTCCAGGCTCGCTCGATTGCCTGAAACCACGCGGACTGTGGGCGAGCTTCGGCCAGTCATCCGGTCCGATCGAGCCGTTCAATATCGGCATCCTTTCGCAGAAGGGATCGCTCTACGCCACCCGGCCGACCCTGTTTACCTACATAGCCAGCCGCCCGGAGCTCGAAGCGTCGGCCAACGCGCTGTTTGACGTGGTTTCTCGCGGCGTCGTCAAGATCGACATCAATCAACGCTACCCGCTTGCCGAAGCGTCACGGGCGCATGCCGATCTGGAGGGCCGAAAGACCAGCGGCACGACGGTTCTGCTGCCCTGACCGGCCGGAAAATCCGCCGGCCGGATCTGAAACACTGTTAGGATAAACTTGAGAAACGCCTGCAGTAAAAGCATATTGCGAAGGATCGAAATGGCGGCGTATTGAAAATGCTTGGTGTTTTCGGTTGCCGACCTCTTGTGCAACGCACAACAATTGCGTTTGATGGGTGTTGAACGCAATTGCATGGCGGGATTTCGGCCCCTTGAAATTTGTGGCCACATGATGAAGCGTGTTTGTTGTGCTTCCAGAATTAATGCCTCGAAAGCAGGCAGATCCGGAATCGCGGAATTCAGGGGGTGACGTGCAAAACCAGCGAACCGAAACACCGCTTTTGGAAACAAGAGGGCTGACGAAGATATTCGGGAGCCTGAGGGCATGCGACGGTATCGATCTCGCGATCGCTCCGGGTGAAATTCACGCGCTGCTCGGGGAAAACGGCGCCGGCAAGTCGACGCTGGTCAAGATGCTGTTCGGCGTGCTGGATCCGAGCGCAGGCGAAATCCTGTGGAAGGGCAAGCCGGTCAGGATCGGCAGCCCGGGCGAAGCGCGCGCCACCGGCGTGGGCATGGTGTTCCAGCACTTTTCGCTGTTCGAGGCGCTGACCGTTGCCGAGAACATCGCTCTGGCGCTCGACGGAAAGGTCGCGATCGACCGGATCTCGGAAGAGGCCCGGCGGCTCTCTCTCGAATACGGCCTGCCGCTCGATCCGTCCGCGCATGTCGCCGACCTGTCGGTGGGCGAACGGCAGCGCATCGAAATTGTCCGTTCGCTGCTGCAGAACCCCGAACTGATCATCCTCGACGAGCCGACCTCGGTTTTGACGCCGCAGGAAGCCGACAAGTTGTTCGAAACGCTCGCCAAACTCAAGGCCGAAGGGCGGTCGGTTCTCTACATTTCACACCGGCTCGAAGAGGTTCAGCGGATCTGCGACCGGGCCACGGTGCTGCGTCACGGCAAGGTGACCGGGGCATGCGATCCGCGGCAGGAAACGCCGTCTTCGCTGGCCCGGATGATGGTGGGCGGCGAGGTGGCGGAAATCTCCGGCGCGGGCCTCGGTGAGCCGGGCGAGGTTCTGGTCGAGGTTCGCAAGCTCTCCGCACCGGCACGCACACCGTTTGCGGTCGCGCTGCGCGATGTCGACCTGACGGTCAGGGCAGGAGAGGTGATTGCGATTGCCGGTGTTGCCGGCAACGGGCAGAGCGAACTGTTCGATGTGCTTTCGGGCGAGGTGACTGTTTCGGACGCCGACTCGCTTCGCATCGCCGATGTTCCCGCGGGCCGGCTGGGCATTACCGCGCGCCGGCTGATGGGGTGCAGTTTCGTTCCGGAGGAGCGGCATGGCCACGCGGCTGTGCCGAATATGAATCTCAGCGGCAACCTGGTGCTTTCGCGCTATGCGTCTGACCGCGAGGCGTTCCTGACGGGCGGCTGGCTGGGCCTGATCAGTTCCGGCCCGGTGGCGGCCGCCACGAAACGGATCTCGGCCGCGATGGATGTGCGCAAGTCGCTGGAGGATCCTCCCGCGGGCTCTCTCTCTGGCGGAAACCTGCAGAAATTCATCGTCGGCCGCGAACTCGATCGCCAGCCGCGAGTGCTGGTGGTCAACCAGCCGACCTGGGGCGTCGATGCGGGTGCTGCGAGCCGCATTCGCCAGGCGCTGGTGGATCTGGCCAAGAGCGGTTCGGCGGTCATCGTCATCAGCCAGGATCTCGACGAGGTGTTCGAGATCGCAAGCAGTATCTCGGTGATCAACGAGGGGCAGCTCTCTAAACCGGAACCGGCCTCGAGCATGACGCGCGAGCGGATCGGCCTGCTGATGGGCGGCTTTCACGACGGGACCGGCCACGGCACCGAAACGGCGGAGGCGGCCCATGCGCATTGAACTGCAGAAACGTCCCACACCGTCCGCGCTCTACGCGGTTCTGTCGCCGTTCATCGCGCTCGGCCTGACGCTGGTGGCGGGTGCGATCCTGTTCATGGCGCTGGGCAAGAATCCTTTCGACGCGCTCTACAGCTTCTTCATCGAGCCGCTGACCGAGGTGTGGTCGATCCATGAACTGACAGTGAAGGCTGCGCCGCTGATCCTGATCGCGGTCGGGCTTTCGGTCTGTTACCGGTCCAACAATTGGAACATCGGCGCCGAGGGCCAGTTCATCATGGGCGGCATCCTGGGTTCGCTGGTGCCGATCCTCATGCCCGGTTTCCAGAGCTGGCTGACGCTGCCGCTGATGCTGCTGCTCGGCATGGCCGGAGGTGCCGCGTGGGGCGCGATCCCCGCCTTTCTCAAGACCCGCTTCAACACCAACGAGATCCTTGTCAGCCTGATGCTGGTCTACACAGCACAGCTGTTTCTCGACTGGCTGGCGCGCGGCGTTTTGCGGGATCCCAATGGCAACAATTTTCCCGGCTCGATCCGCTTTCCGAGTGCCGCGCAGTTGCCGGAGATCATGCCGTCGCAGGGCAGCGCCCATTACGGCATTTTGCTCTCGATCATCGCCGCGGTGATCATCTGGTTCATGCTGCGTTTCACGCTCAACGGCTTCCAGGTAAGGGTGCTGGGCGCCAATCCGCGGGCAGGGCGCTTTGCCGGCTTCTCGCAGACACGGATGACCTTCTTCGCCTTTCTGCTCTCGGGCGGGCTCGCGGGCCTTGCCGGTATCGCCGAAGTGTCGGGCGCGATCGGCCAGCTGCGCGAAACCATTTCGCCCGGCTACGGTTTCACCGCCATTATCGTTGCCTTCCTGGGGCGGCTCAGTCCGCTCGGGGCGATTGCCGCGGGCTTCATGCTGGCGTTGACCTATCTCGGCGGCGAGGCGGCGCAGATGACGCTCGGCATCTCCGACAAGGTCGGCCGGGTGTTCCAGGGGTTGCTGCTGTTCTTCGTGCTCGGTTGTGACACGCTGATCAACTATCAGGTGCGGCTGGTGCTGCGCAAAGCGGCCCCGGCTGCCGGAGGCCAAGGCTGATGGACATTGCCCAGAATATTCTCCTGACGATCATGACGGCGGCGACGCCGCTGCTGATCGCCGCCATCGGCGAACTGGTGGTCGAACGCTCCGGCGTGCTCAACCTCGGGGTCGAGGGCATGATGGTGATCGGAGCGGTCTGCGGATTTGCCGCAACCATCCTGACGGGCTCGCCCTGGCTCGGCATGCTGGCGGCAATTGCCGCCGGCGCGGTCGCTTCGCTGCTGTTTGGCGTGCTGACCTTGTCCCTTGCCGCCAACCAGGTCGCCACCGGATTGTCGCTCACCTTGCTCGGCCTTGGTCTGTCGGGGATGATCGGGGAGAGTTTCGTCGGCTCCGCCGGGATCAAGCTCGCAAGCCTCGACATTCCGGTGCTCAGCGACATTCCGCTGATCGGACGGCTGATCTTCGGCCAGGACCCGATCTTCTATCTGTCGCTGATCCTCACCGGCGGCGTCGCCTGGTTCCTGTTCCGCACGCGCGCCGGGCTGACCTTGCGCGCGATCGGCGACAACCACGCCTCGGCCCATGCGCTGGGCATCAACGTGCTCAAGATCCGCTATCTGGCGGTGATGTTCGGCGGCGCCTGCGCCGGTCTCGCCGGTGCGCACCTGTCGCTGGTCTACACGCCGCAATGGGTGGAGAACATGACCGCGGGGCGCGGCTGGATCGCGCTGGCGCTGGTGGTGTTTGCTTCCTGGCGGCCATGGCGCGTGCTTGGCGGCGCCTACCTGTTCGGCGCCGTGTCGATCGGGCAGTTGCATGCCCAGGCGCTCGGCTTTGGGATTCCGTCACAGTTCCTTTCGGCCTTGCCCTATGTGGCCACCATCGTGGTCCTGGTCATCATATCGCGCGACCGCCGCTTGACACTGATGAACACTCCGGCTTCGCTGGGACAACCCTTTGTGCCTGACCGGTAGGGCCCGGTCGCCAAGGCGCGAGACAACAAACCATTCCATCCGGCGGAGCCGGAGGAGCAACAGAGAGGTGAACTACATGAGAAAGATTGTTTTTGCGCTGGCAGCGACGCTTGCGGTGACCGCGGTCACGAGCGCACTGGCTGAAGACAAGTACAAGGCCTGCTTCATCTATGTCGGTTCCAAGACCGACGGCGGCTGGACCCAGGCGCATGAAGTCGGACGCGAATATGCCCAGGAGAAGCTCGGCGACAAGGTCGAGACCGTGGCGCTCGAGAACGTGCCGGAAGGTCCGGACGCCGAACGCGCCATCGAGCGCTTCGCCCGTTCGGGCTGCGGCATCATCTTCACCACCTCGTTCGGCTTCATGGACCCGACCCTTGCCGTGGCCGCCAAGTTCCCGGACGTGAAATTCGAACATGCGACGGGCTACAAGACCGCGCCGAACGTGACCACCTACAATTCGCGTTTCTATGAAGGCCGCTATATCATCGGCCAGATCGCCGGCAAGATGTCCAAGACCGGCGTTGCCGGCTACATCGCCTCGTTCCCGATCCCGGAAGTGGTGATGGGCATCAACGGCTTCCTGCATGGCGCGCGTTCGGTCAATCCGGACTTCAAGCTCAAGGTCGTATGGGTCAACAGCTGGTTCGATGCCGGCAAGGAAGCCGATGCAGCCAAGGCGCTGATCGACCAGGGCGTCGACATCATCACCCAGCACACCGATTCGACCGGCCCGATGCAGGTTGCCGAAGAACGCGGCATCAAGGCCTTCGGCCAGGCGTTCGACCAGATCAAGGCTGGCCCGACCGCTCAGCTGACCGCCATCGAGGACACCTGGGGTCCCTATTACGAGAAGCAGATCCAGGCTGCGATGGACGGCACCTGGCAGGGCGGCCAGTCCTCCTGGGACGGGCTCAAGGATGGCATTCTGTCGATGGCGCCCTACACCAACATGCCTGACGACGTGAAGGCCATGGCGGAAGCCACCGAAGCCGCCATCATCGACGGCTCGCTGCATCCCTTCACCGGTCCGATCAACAAGCAGGACGGCAGCGTCTGGCTCAAGGAAGGCGAAACCGCCGACGACGGCACGCTTCTCGGCATGAACTTCTACATCGAAGGCGTCGACGACAAGCTGCCCCAGTAAGCCGATCGCGGCTGACACTGAATACGCATGAGCGGGGGCGGCTACATAGGCCGCCCCTTCTTGTTATTCCCCGCGTCTTATCGCCATTATTCGGCTGGCGCGGGGTATCGCGATGCGGTCCGGGGCAGGAACCGGCCGATTGGCGAGAAAAGTGCGCGGATAAGGGTGCGCCCTGCCGGTTCGACATGCTTGTAGATGGCCCAGCTGACGGCGAGTGACAGAGCCAGGGCCAGCGCAAACGCAGCCCATTTGCCAATCGTCGGTTCAGCGAGATTCATCAGAATGTAGCCGGCGTTCTGGTGGACGAGATAAAACGGGTAGCTGATGCCGCCGAGCGCCAGTACCCAGGGCTCGGCCTTGATCCGGCGACCGAGCACGGCGGCCAGCACAAACGCGGCGATGATGCCCGCATTGGCCAGGGCCACGACGTTAGCACTCGAGGCTTCACCGAGGCGGAAGATGACGTCGAGCCGCTGCACTTCGGCCGCATGAAAGGTCATGATCAGCGCCAACCCGGCCAGCAGCAGGCGCAGGGCGCTGCCACCCAGCGACGAAATCCGCCAGACCATGATGCCGAACGCGAAATAGCTGCCATATTCGGTGAGGAACAGGAGTTCCACCGGGCGGGATCCCAGCATGGTGTTGTTGACCATCACCAGCACCATCCAGACCGCCACGGCGGTATCGGTGTGGCGGGGCAGGACGCCGGAGAACAGGCCGATCGCCACCCAGCCATAGAAGATGATCTCGATGACGATCGACCAGTAGGCCCCGTCCATGAAATCCGCACCGAGTATCGGCGCGAGCATGGTCAGGTTGGCCAGCCACTGGAAGAGATCGGTGGAGAAGGGCGGTTGCGCCCACCACAGCATCGTCACGAAGGTGATGGTCATGGCCACCACGTGGGCCGGATAGAGCCGGGCCAGCCGGCCCACCGAAAATCCGTACCAATCGCGGCCGGTGGCCGACCAGATGATGACGAAGCCCGAGATCATGAAGAAGAGATTGACACCGAGGTAACCCAGTGAAACCGAGACGCCGGCCGCTCCGAAGGCGAAATCGAGATAGCCGCCTTCCTGGGCGCCACGATACAGGAAATGGTAGACGGCGACCGTCAGCGCCGCCGCAAAACGCAGCAGATCCAGCAATCCGTTCCGCTGGTCAGCGCTGTCGCCTGACCTGACTGGTGATTGATGTACGCGCATTCGGATCTCCCGATTAGAGGTGAGATCATAGCGCATATGGAAACGCCGGGTTTGATAACCCAGCGTTAAGCTTAAGCGTAAAGGTTAAATCCGGCCGCTTCAGGCGCCGGCGAGGCCCTGCTTGCGAACATCGTCCCACGCCGCATCGAGTGTCTTTCTGGCCGAAGCAATGAGCACATCAACCTCCTCTTCGGTGATGGTCAGCGGTGGCGAAATGATCAGCGAATCGCGCACCGCACGCATCACCAGGCCGTTGGCGAAGGAATGATCGCGGGTGATGGTGCCGACCTTGCCGACATTGCCGAAGCGTTTCGTCAGGTCGTTTTCGTCGGGCACCAGTTCCAGCGCCCCGAACATGCCGACCATGCGGGCCTGGCCGACCATCGGGTGGTCCTCTAACGCGGTCCAGCGCTGCTTGAAATAGGGCCCGATGTGGTCGCGGACGCGTTCCACCAGGCCTTCGCGCTTGATGATGGTGAGATTGGCGATCGCCGCGGCACAGCAGGCGGGATGGCCGGAATAGGTGTAGCCGTGGAAGAACTCGACACCCTCCTTGTGCAGGACTTCGGCGATCTCGTCGGAGACCAGCACGCCGCCCATCGGCAGGTAGCCGGAGGTAAGGCCCTTGGCGATCGCCATCAGGTCGGGCTTCATGTCGTAGTAGCCGGAGCCGAACCATTCACCGGTGCGGCCGAAGCCGCAGATGACTTCGTCGGAGACGAACAGGATGTCCCGGCTTTCGAGGATGCGCTTGACCTCGGGCCAGTAGGTGGCGGGCGGGACGATGACGCCGCCGGCGCCCTGGATCGGTTCGGCGATGAAGGCTGCCACGTTCTCTTCGCCGATTTCTTCAATGGCGCGCTCGAGTTCGCGCGCCGCCCAAAGTCCGAACTCGTCCTCGCTCATGCCGGTCATCATGCCTTCGCCAAACCAGTAGGGCTGGTCGATATGGTGGATGTCGGGGATCGGCAGGCCGCCCTGGCTGTGCATGGCGCTCATGCCGCCGAGCGAGGCGCCGGCCATGGTCGAACCGTGATAGGCGTTCTTTCGGCTGATCACCACTTTCTTGCTCGGCTGTCCCTTCAGCGCCCAGTAGGTGCGCACCAGGCGCAAAATCGTATCGTTGGCCTCGGAGCCGGATCCGGCATAGAAGACCATGTTGATGTGCTCCGGCGCGAGATCGGCCAGCATCTGCGACAATTCGATCACCGGCGGATGCGTGGTCTTGAAGAAGGTGTTGTAATAGGACAGTTCGCTCATCTGGGCGCGAACCGCCTCGACGATCTCCTGGCGGCCATGGCCGACATTGACGCACCACAGTCCTGCCATGCCGTCCATGATGCGGTTGCCGTCCGTGTCCCAAAGCCAGACACCATCCGCCCGGGAAATGACCCGGCGCTCATCGACGCCCAGAGTGCCATGCTCGGTGAACGGATGAAGATGGTGCTTGTGATCGGAAACCTTGAGATCATGGGAAGACACATTGACGCGCATTGTTTTATTCCTGATTGTTTTTTCAGAGAGGTCGCGATGAAATCGGTTTGACCTTTATTTGAGTGTGTGCACAAAACTCCGGTGCGGACAAGCGCCGCAATAACCGCTTTGTGCGGGAACAGAAAGTCCTGAAGGGGCAAGGTGACACTATGCGCGAGAGCGCCAGTACGGGAAAACAAGACGCAAGTCTTCCGACAAACGAAGAAGCCGAACGGTTCCTGGCCGACAATCCCGATATCGAATCGGTCGATTTCCTGATCCCGGACATCAATGGCGTGATGCGCGGCAAGTGGGGCCCCACCGAGGCGCTGGCCAAGGCCTGTTATCCCGGCATCAACATGCCGCTGTCGATTTTCGGTCTCGACATCTGGGGCAGGGAGGTCGAATCAACCGGCATCCACATCGAGACCGGCGATATAGACGGCTACTGCCGGGCTATTCCGGGCCGGATCAATCGCGCCCCCTGGGCGCCGCGGCCATCGGCGCAGGTGCTGATGTCGATGTACACCGAGGCGGGCGAGCCCTGCGAGTACGATCCGCGAAATGTGCTGCAGCGCATCGTCGACCGGTTCACGGCCAAGGGCCTGCAGCCGGTCACCGCATTCGAACTCGAATTCTACCTGGTCGATCCGGCGGTGTTCCAGCGCTCCGGCCGAATGGGCAAGGACCATGGTCCGGGCCCCGATCAGCAGCAGATGTATTCGCTGTCCGAATTGCGCGGCCAGAGCGATCTCTTCGCCGAGATCCGCGCCGCCGCGGTTGCCCAGGGCCTGCCGATCGACACCATCATCAAGGAAGCCGCTCCGGGTCAGTTCGAGGTCAATCTCAAGCACCGCGCCGACGCCATGGCCGCTGCCGACGATACGGTGCTGTTGCGCCGGCTGATCACCGAATCGGCGCACAAGCACGGGCTTCGCGCCACCTTCATGGCCAAGCCGTTCCTGGAGTGGCCGGGCAACGGCATGCACGTGCATGCCAGCATTCTCGACCAGGATGGTAACAACATCTTTGCAGGCGAGGCGGGCGATCTGAAGCTTCAGCATGCCGCGGCGGGTCTGCTGGGAACGCTCAAGGACACGTTGCTGCTCTATATTCCCGGCTTCAACGGCTATCGCCGGCTGCAACCGGGATCCTACGCACCGACACGGATTGCCTGGGGCCGCAACAACCGGTCCGTGGTCGTGCGCGTGCCCGCATCCGACGACAAGGCGCGACGGCTCGAACACCGCATGTCCGGCGCCGACGCCAATCCCTACTTCGTTCTGGCAGGGGTTCTGGGCGGGATGCTGGAGGGGATCGAGAACGCCAAACTGCCGCCGCCGCCGGTGGAGGGCAACGCCTACAATGTGCCCCTACCGCAATTGTCCGACGACATGGATGACGCAATCGAGGATTTCGAACGGTCCGACTTCATCCGCCGGCTGTTCGGCCCGGAACTGCGCAAGATCTTTGCCGAAATCAAGCGCGAGGAGCTCAAGGCGTTCGACAACGAGATCACGCCGCTGGAGAGATCGACCTACCTGTAATGCCTTTTCTGCAGGGCGCATGAAGGCATTAAGAGTTTTGCGCCAACATTGCGGGACGATTTGACATAGGACAAGGAAATGCCGGTCCTGACCGTGCGACCATTTGACTGTCTTCGAAAATTTGCTTTTCGGGTTGACGAAGGCGGTGATGTTTCGCATCTTGGAAGTGACACATAGGAATAATGCCATGGATTTTGAAGCGTTCTTCGAGGAAAAGCTTGGTGGCCTGCACAAGGCGGGCAATTACCGGGTGTTTGCCGATATCGAACGTCAGGCCGGCGGTTTTCCGCGGGCAACCCGTTATCGCGCGGACGGTTCAACGCAGGACGTAACGGTCTGGTGTTCCAATGACTATCTGGGCATGGGACAGAATCCCCTGGTCACGAACGCCATGAAGGAAGCCATCGACCGCTGTGGAGCGGGCGCCGGCGGAACGCGCAACATCTCGGGCACGAATCATTACCATGTGCTGCTCGAAGAGGAACTGGCCGACCTGCACGGCAAGGAAGACGCCCTGATCTTCACGTCGGGCTATGTCTCCAACTGGGCGGCACTGGGAACCCTGGCCGGCAAGATCCCCGGCCTGATCGTCTATTCCGATGCGCTCAACCATGCTTCGATGATCGAGGGCATTCGTCATTCGCGCTGCGAGAAGCGGGTCTTCAAGCACAATGATCCGGAAGACCTGCGCCGGCTGATGGCGCTGGACGACCCGGCCGCGCCGAAAATGGTGGCGTTTGAAAGCGTCTATTCGATGGATGGCGACGTTGCGCCGATCGCAGCACTTTGCGACGTGGCCGACGAATTCGGCGCCATGACCTATCTCGACGAAGTTCACGCGGTTGGCATGTACGGGCCTCGCGGCGGCGGCATTGCCGAGCGCGAGGGCATCATGCATCGCCTGACCGTGATCGAAGGTACGCTCGGCAAGGCGTTTGGCGTGATGGGTGGTTACATCACCGGTTCGCGCGCGCTGTGCGATTTCGTTCGCAGCTTTGCTTCGGGCTTCATCTTCACGACGGCCCTGCCGCCTGCGCTTGCCGCGGGTGCTGCCGCGTCGATCCGTCACCTCAAGGCAAGCCAGCTCGAGCGGCGGCGGCACCAGGACACGGTTGCCAAGGTCCGCAGGGCGCTCGATGCGCATGGCATCCCGCACATGGACAATCCGAGCCACATCGTTCCGGTGATGGTGGGGAATGCGTCGAAGTGCAAATGGATTTCCGACGTCCTGATGGACAGCCACGGTATCTATGTGCAGCCGATCAACTATCCGACGGTGCCGGTCAAGACCGAGCGGCTGCGGATCACGCCGACGCCGATGCACAGCGAAGCGGACATCAAGCATCTGGCTGGCGCATTGAGCGAATTGTGGTCCCAGTGCGCTCTGGCGCGGGCGGTTGCCTAAGCTCTCGGTGTGACAGCCGGCTTTTGCCGGTCAGTCCTTACAAACGAACAGAAAAGAGCCTGATCATGCATCGTGATCAGGCTCTTTTGGTTTTGACTGGCGATGTTCATGCGCCGCTGCGCATTGTCCGGACCGCTGTTCAGCCGGCCTGATCGGCCCCGTCACGCACCGGAGCGCAAAACAGCGTATAGAGCGTTCCGATCACGGACGATACTTCGTGATTGAGAATCGAATAATAGATCATCCTGCCTTCGCGTCTCGTGTCGACGAGGCCGTCGAGGCGCAGCCGTGCGAGCTGCTGCGACACCGCGGCCTGCGGCATGGCAAGGATCTCTTCAAGCTCTGAAACCGATTTCTCGCCTTCGGACAGGATGCAGAGAATCATCAACCGGGTTTCGTGGCTGAGCGACTTCAGCAGATCGCTGGCCTTGCGGGCCTGGACAAGCAGGAGGTTCATTTCCTCCTGGTTCATGTCGGTCTTTATTTGCGGCAATGTCATAGTTGTGCGAGCTCGATGAATGATGATCATTATATAGTGCATATTCCATCTGGAAAAGGGCGATACCGGCGGGCAGCCGGAATTGTCTCGCCAGCAGGACGTTGGCCTCGCGCTACAGGTCCAATTTCCAAGATGCATTTTCTTACTAGCTTAAGTAGCGGGTGCATTGCAACAATCCGGTTTCATTTCGTGGGCCAGCCTCTTGCAACCCCTTCAATTCCTGTATCCCGCATGGAAATTCCTTGCCGGAAGCCATGCTCCGGTCTTACTCTAAGTGTCAATATCCGCAGTATCGGCGCTGTCATTGTGGCTAGCGTTGCTTGAGACCGGATGTTGCACATTTGCCCGTTCGGCATCGGGCGCGGGAGGTTCCATGTCTGCACTCAACCGCATGCTTGTCTGTCTGTTCGTGCTGATCCTGTCCGTGCCGGCGACGGCGCAGGAGGGATCGCGGCGCATCGAGATTACCGAAAACGCGGACTATTTCGGATTCGATCTTCGAACGGTGCAGAACATCGGCCTCGAGGAGTGCAAGGCGGAATGCCTCGGCGACCGGCAATGCAGGGCCTTCACCTACAACGTCAAGGCCGGCTGGTGCTTTCTCAAATCGGATTACAATACCATAAACCCGTTTGCCGGCGCCGTGGCGGGCAGGGTGGTAGCGGCCGGCGAACCGGATCTCGGAGCCGCACCCGATCTCGCCTTCGTTCCCGCGTCGCTGCTCGATGAGGCGCGGGCCTACCGCGAGAGGACGCTGGCGCGCTACAGCGGCAGCGGTTCCGGCGTAACCACCCTGGTACGGCTTGCAGAAGCCTCGATCGCGGCAGGCGACATGGAAGGCGCCGTGCGCAATTTCGCGATCGCCGTGGCAGCCGCGCCGGAGCGCAGCGACCTCTGGGCCGAGTTATCGCGGGCCGCACTTGCCTATTCGCCTCAGGACCAGAACCTCCTGCGCAGCCTGCAGTCGGTTTCGGTATCATCGGCGATCAACGCCTACCGGACATCGCGGACAGTTTCGACACGTGCCGACGGGCTCGCCGTGCTGGCCCAGGCGCTTGAAACCGTTCAGAACTGGCGCCCCGCGCTCGCCGCCTACCGTGCAAGCCTGGACCTCAAGGAGGTTCCCGCGCTACGGGACGCCTATGCGCAATTGCGCGCAACCCGCGGCTTCCGGGTTGTCGACAACACAGTTGACGCGGACAGCGAAACACCGCGGGTTTGCGTCCAGTTTTCTGAAGACCTTGTCAGAGCCCAGGACTATTCCGGTTTCGTCAGCGTCAATGGCGGCAACGATGTCGCGATCGACACCGACAGCCGCCAGATCTGCATCAATGGGCTCGAGCACGGCCAGCGCTATCAACTGGTCTTGCGCCAGGGATTGCCCTCATCGGTAGGTGAAGTGCTTGAAGCTCCGGTGGAGCTGTCGCTTTACGTGCGGGACCGTGCACCGGCGGCGCGCTTCACCGGGTCGGCTTTTGTGCTCCCGGCCAAGTCGCGGCTCGGACTCCCGCTCGTCACCATCAATGCGCCGTCGGCCGATCTCAAGCTGTTTAGGGTCGGCGACCGGGCGCTTTCGCAGATCATCAACCGCTCTGAATTCCTCAGGCAGCTCGACAGCTATTCGATCGATTCGATCCTGCAGGATATCGGCGCGCCTGTCTGGGAAGGCGCCATCGATATCGACAACGAGCAAAACCGGGAAGTGATCACAAGCGTTCCCGTCGACACTTTGCTTCCCGAACGCCAGCCCGGTGTCTATGTGCTGACGGCCAAGCCTCTCGGCGACAAGAGCGAAAACTGGGAAGGGCAAGCCACGCAATGGTTTGTCATCTCCGATATCGGGATGAGCACCTATGCCGGCGACGACGGGCTCTCGGTGTTCCTGCGCTCGCTCGATACGGCAAAGCCGCTCGGCTCGGTCGAGTTGACCCTGCTTGCCCGCAACAACGAGATTCTTGGCGAGGCCGTCACCGACGCCGACGGTCATGCCAGCTTCCAGCCGGGACTGGTTCGTGGACAGGCCGGGCTTGCGCCGGCAGCCTTGCTGGCCAGGGGCGCTGACGGGGATTTCGTGTTTCTCGACATGACCCGTGGCGGCTTCGACCTCTCCGATCGCGGTGTTGCCGGGCGCACGTCGCCGGGCGGTGTCGATGTCATGGCCTGGACCGAGCGCGGCATCTATCGCGCCGGAGAAACGGTTCACCTCTCTGCACTTGCCCGCAACGGCAAGGCCGAAGCCCTCGCCAACCTGCCTTTGACCCTGATCCTGCAGCGCCCGGACGGCGTCGAGGACCGGCGCGTGGTCTCGGACGGCGCAGCACTCGGCGGCCATGCGCTGGCGCTGGACCTGCCGGAAAACGCCATGCAGGGCGCTTGGCGGGCGGCCCTGCACACCGATCCGAAGCGCGCAGCGGTGGCCGAGGTTTCCTTCCTGGTCGAAGACTTCCAGCCCGACCGGATCGAGATCGAACTCGATGCCGGCGACGCGGTCGTCAGCCCGGATGCGACTGCCGACATTGCGGTGACCGGCCGCTATCTCTACGGCGCACCGGCGGGCGGGCTCACCACCGAAGGCGAAATCGTGCTGAGTCGCACCCGGGCGCTCGAAGGCTTTCCCGGTTTCGAATTCGGTCTGGCCGACGAGGAATTCGAGAATTCCCGGATCCTGCTCGACAACCTGCCGCCGCTCGATGATGCGGGGGAGTCCGTGGTCCAGATCGATGTCGGGACCTTGCCGGACACGACCCAGTTCCTGACCGCCAATGTGACGATCCGCGCCTCCGAAAGCGGCGGCCGCGCCGTGGAGCGCTCGGTTGAGCTCAAGGTTGCCGCGGAGGGACCGCGTATCGGCATCAAACCGTTGTTCGAGGAGCATCAGGTTGCCGAAAGCAGTGAGGCCGGGTTTCAGCTGATCGCGGTTGACGCGGACGGCGCGCGGATCGCCATGCCGGGCGCCTCCTGGTCGCTGGTCAAGGTCGAGCGGAACTACCAATGGTACCGGCAGGGCAGTTCCTGGAATTATGAAGTTGTTGATTTCACGACTGAAATTGCCGATGGCCAGATCGATATCGGCGACGATGCGGCCGCAACGATCTCCACCAATGTCGATTGGGGCCGTTACCGCCTGGACGTGACCGGCGAGGACGGGACCGAAACCAGCGTGTTGTTTGACGCCGGCTGGTATGTCGAGACCAAGTCGATCGAATCGCCCGACGGTCTGGAGATCGCGCTCGACAAGGACCGGTACACGGTCGGCGAGACCGCGCATTTGCGCATTTCCCCGCGGTTTGCCGGCGAGGTGCTGATCACGGTCGGCTCGGAACGGCTGATCGAAACGGTGACGGCCTCGGTTGGGGCGGATGGCGCCACTATCGATCTGCCGGTCACCGAGGAGTGGGGCGCCGGCGCCTATGTGACGGCGACGCTCTATCGGCCGTCGGACGCGCAATCGCGGATGCCGATGCGCGCCATCGGGGTGAAATGGCTCTCCGTCGAACCGGGCGACCGGCAATTGTCGGTGACGCTCGATCTGCCCGAGCAGACGACGCCGCGCGGAGACTTTGCGGTTCCGGTGACGCTTGCCGGCCTGACGCCGGGCGAAGAGGCCTTTGTCAGCATTTCCGCGGTCGATGTGGGCATTCTCAACCTGACCCGTCACCAGGTTGCCGATCCCGAAGCCTGGTATTTCGGACAGCGGGCGCTGGGGCTCGAGATCCGCGACCTCTATGGCCGCCTGATTGACGGTTCCGCCGGCGTGACCGGACAAATCCGGTCGGGTGGCGACGGCGCGATGATGCGGTCCGAAGGCAGTCCGCCGCGCGAAAAACTGGTGGCCTTCTTCGAGGGGCCGATCAAGGTCGGAGCCGATGGCACAGCCAGCGTGAGTTTCGACATGCCGCAGTTCAACGGCACGGTGCGGGTCAACGCGGTTGCCTGGAGCGCCGGCGCGCTGGGACATGCCACGCGCGATGTGATCGTGCGCGATCCGGTCGTCATCACCGCCAGCCTGCCGCAGTTCCTCGCGCCCGGCGACCGGTCGCAGGTACTGGTCGAACTCGCCAACACCGATGGACCGGCAGGCGAATACAGCGTGGAACTGTTTACCGCTTCGGGCAAGGTGCAGGGCGGCAACGGCCTGCGCCAGACACTTTCCTTGCCATCGCGCGCGCGCGAGAGCCTGGTGATGCCGCTCGAGGGACTTTCGAGCGGCGCCGACACGCTGACAATCGCGCTGAGCGGACCGGACGGGCTGTCGCTTGACCGCGAGGAGACAATCATCGTCCGGCCCGGTGCGATGCCGGTGACGACAAAGCGCGTGATCAGTCTCGCCGGTGGCGGCGGCACCTTGCGGATCGACGGCGAATTGCTCGCCGACAGTCTGCTTGACGGCGCCTCTGTCACGGTCGGCGTGACCCGCAATGCGGCCTTTGACGTGGCGTCGCTCCTGATGGCGCTTGACCGCTATCCCTATGGCTGCGCCGAACAGACCACCAGCCGGGCCTTGCCGCTTCTGTATCTGAGCGAACTCGGCGATGCCGCCAGCGGCGATGATGCGGCGGCGATCCGCAAACGGATCGACGACGCGATCACCCGGCTGGTCGCCTATCAGTCGGCATCGGGCAGCTTCGGGCTGTGGGGACCGGGATCCGGCGACCTCTGGCTTGACGCCTATGTCACCGATTTTTTCACACGGGCGATGGAGAAGGGCTTTTCGGTTCCGCCGGTGGCGAGCCGTCTGGCGCTCGACAACCTTCAGAACACGCTCGCCTACACCACCGATGTGAGCACGGACGGCAGCGCAATCGCCTATGCGCTCTACGTGCTTGCCCGCAACCGCAAGGCCGCGGCGACCGATCTGAGGTATTATTCCGACAGCCAGATCGATGCCTTCGACCAGCCGCTGGCGCGGGCGCAGATCGGAGCTGCGCTCTCGCTCTACGGCGATACGCAACGTGCGGCGGAGAGTTTCCGCTCTGCCTTCGACCACGCGCGCTCGACCGCAACGCTGATCGGTGGGCGCAACGACTACGGCTCCGCACTTCGCGACGGCGCGGCGATGCTGGCGCTGGCTGCGGAATCGACGCCGACGCCGGGCATCGTGCCAGACCTGATCCGCTTCGTCGGCGACGCGAAATCCGCGCGGCAATCGACCAGTACCCAGGAAGACGCCTGGATGGTGCTGGCGGCCCGGGCGATTGCCTCGGGCAACCGGTCGATCTCGGTCAATGTCAACGGAAAGGCCTATGCCGGCGCTTACGAAACGCGGCTGAGCGGCGAGGCGATCCGCGACAATCCGCTGACCATCGTCAACCAGGGTACCGATCCGGTGGATGCGGTTGTCACCACGATTGCGGCTCCTGTGCAGCCGCTCAGCGCCGGCGGCACCGGGTTCCTGATCAATCGCAGCTATTATACGCTGGACGGACAGCCGGCCTCGATTTCCTCGGTGCAGCAGAACGAGCGCTATCTGGTGGTGCTGCAGATGCGGGAAGCCAATGCCTGGCCGTCGCGGGTTGTGGTCACCGACCTGCTGCCGGCGGGATTTGTCATCGACAATCCGCGGCTTGTCGGCAGCGCCGAACTCGGCAACTTCCCCTGGCTGGGCGAGGTTTCCGCAAGCCATGCCGAATTCCGCACTGACCG
>JAHJUC010000316.1 GCA_018829385.1 Alphaproteobacteria bacterium | reverse complement strand
CGTCGGGGTTGGGCAGTTCACCTCTCGCAACCGATTGAAGGCAGGATCTCTCGGGGTGAGTCAATCGCTCCGTCTGGTCTTTCATGAATGTCCGCAAATCACTTGGTTTGAAAATGTATCGATGGGCCGCTTAAGCCGCAGCCTTCGCCGGATCGGTGATAAACGCACCGGCCAGTCAGCGGCAATCGGAATCCGGAGACGTCGTTTACAGTTGGTGAGGAACCGTTTCAAAATTGCACGGAGCCTGTCCCCGCTTTGGTGACGGAGTGGAAATCATTGACGTCGGGCAGTCGGCAGGGGTACGCCGCATTCGGGTATTTCAGGACGGAGAGGCAGATGGACAGCAAGGCAAGCATCCGCTCGGCGGTGTTGGCTCGGCGGGACGCGCTGGCCCCGGAGCACAGGATCGAGATGAGCCTTGCGATGGCCGAGGCTTGCGAAGCCCTGTCCTTCGATCCGGGCACAGTGATTGCCGGATATCTGCCGATCCGGTCGGAGCCCGATCTCCGGCCTTTGCTGGCGCGCCTGCGCGAGCGCGGCGCCCGGCTCTGCCTGCCGGTGGTGCTCGACCGCGAGACAATCGTTTTCCGGGAGTTTGTCCGGGGCGCGGATCTCGTCAGGACCGGGTTCGGAACATCGGGTCCGGGACCCGAGGCCCAAGTGCTTGAACCGGATGTGCTGATCATGCCCTTGTCGTCGTTCGACGCCCGCGGCAACCGCCTGGGCTATGGCGCCGGCCACTATGACCGGGCGATCGCACGGCTCAGGGCGGGCGGTAAATGGCCCCTCCTGATCGGGACCGCCTTCACGGTGCAGGAATCCGCGGCCCTGCCCGCGGAAGATCATGACGTGGCCCTCGACATGATCCTGACAGAGCAAGGCTTGCGCTCGCTTTCGCAATCTCTATAGAGAGCGAATGCGCCTTTTATTTCTTGGAGATCTGGTCGGACGATCCGGCCGCACCGCGGTCTGGGACCGCCTTCCCGGCCTGATCCGCGATTACAAGCTGGATTTCGTCATCGTCAATGGTGAGAACGCCGCGGGCGGCTTCGGCATCACCGAGGAGATCTTCCTCGAAACGCTCAATGCTGGGGCCGATGTGGTGACCACCGGCAATCACGTCTGGGATCAGCGTGAAGCGCTGGTCTACGCCGACCGGCAGGACCGGTTCCTGAGGCCGGCCAACTACCCCGCCGGCACACCCGGCCGCGGCTCCAATCTTTACATCGCCCGCAACGGCGCGCGCGTGCTGGTCGCCAACATCATGGGGCGGGTGTTCATGCATCCCGATCTCGACGATCCGTTTGCCGCCGGAGAAGCGATCCTCGCAGCGTGCCCGCTGGGCGAAGTGGCCGATGCGGTGGTGTTCGATTTCCACGCGGAAGCCACCAGCGAGAAGCTCTGCTTTGCGCATTTCGTCGACGGCCGGGCGAGCTTCGTGGTGGGAACCCACACGCATGTGCCAACCGCCGATGCGCAGATACTGAACGGCGGCACCGCCTATCTTTCGGATGCCGGCATGTGCGGCGATTATGATTCCTCGATCGGCATGGACAAGGAAGAGCCGGTCAACCGGTTTGTCTCCAAGATCCCGAAGGGCCGCTTTGAAGCGGCTTCGGGACCGGCGACGATCTGCGGCGTGGCCGTCGAGATTTCCGACCGCACCGGGCTGGCCGAGAAGATCGCGCCGCTCCGGATCGGGCCGAGACTGGCCGAAACCTTGCCGGACTTCTGGAACTAGAGCCGGTCGTTGCCGTCACGACGATGGTTGCCGCCAGTCGTCCCGCGGTCAGCGGTACCTGGCGGCGCTGATGAATTCGCCGAACGTCTCGCACCAGACCAGAACGGTGGTATAGGCCTCGATGTCGACATTTGGCGGGACATCGACCAGGAAGCCGTCGAAGGTCTTGATGTCGCCGAGCCGTACCGCCGAATTCCTGACGGCCTCGAACTGCTCTTCATCCTCGACGAAATCCGGCACCAGGTAGAGCTTGTAGTCCGGGCCGGGGGCCAGGCTTCCGCGGTGGGCGATCCGGTCGGCCGAAACGCTGACCGTGCCTTCGCCCCAGTGCAGGAAATCGCTCCCCTTGAGATCGCGCCGGAAATCGGCGGTGTAGAGCGCCGAGCGCGCACTCTCCTCGAGCATGGCCTGGTCCGGAGACGGCGGTGCGGTGATGATCGGCAGGAGGTAGATCCCGAGGGCAAAGCCCGCTGCCAGCATGACGCCGTGGGTTGCGGCCAGAACGATCCAACGCATGGAATTCTCCTCCCCGGAGGTTGCTTGCAAAGCGATACCGGTTGGTTTCGGAGCCTGTCAATCGGGAGTGCCGGGCAGGCCTGCTGCGCTCGGGCTGTTCAGGCCCGGGAGAGACCCAGCAGATCAGAGGTCCTGTTGCTTTCCCTTGATCGCCGGCCGCTTGGCGTCCGGATCGGGCGGCAGCATGCCGCGTTCCTTGAGCCAGGGATGAATGGTGACGGCACGGCTGAGCGCCGCGACCGCCACCTCGGGCCGGCCCATCCGCATGAGCACGTGGTACATTCCTGACCAGGCGGCGAAATGATCGGGATCGAGTTCCACCGTTTTCTCGAGGTCCGACAGCGCCCCATCTATTTTGTCGCGCAGGAAGCGGGCGAAGGCGCGCTGGTTCCAGCCTTCGGCATAGTCGGGGGCTTTCTCAATGGCTTCATCGAAGGCCGCTTCGGCGGCCTCGAAATCATAGCTTTCGCGCCGCTTCATGCCGTGGTCGATGGAT
>JAHJUC010000032.1 GCA_018829385.1 Alphaproteobacteria bacterium | reverse complement strand
TTGGCCATGTCCGTGAAATCGACATTGCCGGCCATACCGTACGGGCCTTGCGGGTGACCTATGTCGGAGAACTCGGCTGGGAACTGCACGTGCCGATCGGCGCCACCGGCGAGATTTTCGACGCGCTGATGCAGGCGGGCACGCCTTGGGATATCCGTCCGGTCGGTTACCGGGCGCTTGAATCTTTGCGCCTGGAGAAAGGCTATCGCGCCTGGGGCTCGGACATCACTCCCAACGACACGCCCTACGAGGCAGGTCTCGGCTGGGCAGTGCGGCGCAACTCGAACACCGGATTTGTCGGCCAGACGGCTCTGGCGGCAATTGCCTGCGAGCCGCTGAAAAAACGTTTCGCCGGCTTCGTCATCGATGATCCCGATGCAGTCCTGGTCGGGCGCGAGACCATTTTGCGCAATGGCCAACCGGTCGGCTACCTCACCTCGGGCGGCTATGGCTACAGCATCGGCAAGAGCGTCGGCTACGGCTATGTCCGCAACGAGGATGGCGTCTCCGACGACTTCCTTGAAAACGGAGACTATGAACTGGTGATCGCGATGGAGCGCTTTCCCGCGCGGATTGGCCTGAAGCCTTTCATCGATCCGGCCAATGCCAGGGTGAAAGCCTGATCCGGCACGGCCGGATCAGGCGACTTTCAGGGCAATGCAGCGGCTCGGCGTGGTGCCCGCCTCGCCGGGCATCGACACATAGGGGCCGGTATCATCGATCAGGGTGCATATGCCATCGGTTTCCAGCTCAGTGAGACGCTGGCTGAAGCTTTGCTGCCAAAGCACATCCTTGATGGTCAGCACGATCACGCCGCCCGGCCTGCAGATCCGCAGGAGATCGTCGAGTCCTTCGACGCCGACATGACCCGATGTGAAAACGCCGGCGGATATGATCGCAGCGAAATGACTGTCGGGAAAAGGCAGTGTCGTGCCGAGCGCCGCCTGGTGCAGCGCCTTGTAGACGCCCTTGCGTTCGGCCACAGCAAGCATGCCCCTGGAAAGATCGAGCGCTTCAACGTGAGTGTAACCCGTGATCGCCAGCCACTCACCGATCAACCCGGTCCCGGCGCCCGCATCGAGCAACGGCCCGGCATCCTTTGCAACGAAACGAGCAAGGATTGCCAGCGAGATGGCAGGATGGCGGTAGCCGGCGAGCGACATATCGCTGTCGTAGTTTTCCGCCCAGGCATCGTAGACCCGCGCGACATCTTCCGTGGTTTCGGCCCGGTACACAGCGCCGAGCCGGGCTGTCTTGTCATCCGTCGTCATGTCACGCTCCACACATATTCTGTTGCGGGTTACCATAGCCATTTCAATGACTTTGTGGAACTGTGTCACGACCGCTGAACGAGAAAAAGGAGGCGCACCGCCATGCCAGACGAAACCGAGAACCGGCTGCGCGCCAGCCTTGACGCGATCCCCGCGCTCGCGGGCTACACCGGCCCGGTCGAACGGCTGGGCGGCCTGACCAACCTGGTGTTCCGGGTCGGCGACACCTGTGTGCGGCTGCCCGGCGCTGGCACCGAGGAATACATCAACCGGGCTCACGAGGCGGTCTCCGCCCGGGCTGCCGCCGATGCCGGCGTTAGCCCCGGCGTCATCCATGCCGACCCCGACACCGGGGTAATGGCCACCCGCTTCATCGACGGTGCCGCGACCATGACCCCAGCCGGTTTCCGCAAAGACATCGGCGCCGTCCGCCGCGCCGGCGAAGCCTTTCGGCGGTTGCACATGTCCGGTGCGAAGTTCCCCTTCACCTTCGAGCTCTTTGCAATGATCGATGAATATCTCGGCATCCTGTCGACCAAGGATGTGGCCTTGCCCGAGGGCTACCATGACGTGGTCCGCGAGGCACAATCGGTCCGTGCGGCGCTGGCGCGAAATCCGGTCCCGCTGGTTGCCTGCCATTGCGACCCGCTTTGCGAGAATTTTCTCGACACCGGCGAAAGGATCTACATCGTCGACTGGGAGTATTCCGGCATGAACGATCCGATGTGGGATCTCGGCGATCTGTCCGTGGAAGGCGAGTTCAATGCCGCCCAGGATCAGGCGCTGCTCGAGGCTTACTTCGGCGGAGAACCGGCAGCGCCCGACCGTGCCCGGATGATCATCTACAAGGCGATGTGCGATCTTCTGTGGACGCTCTGGGGACTGATCCAGCTGGCCAATGGCAATCCGGCCGATGATTTTCGCGCCTATGCGGATGGCCGTTTCGCCCGCTGCAGGACGCTGATGGCAAGCGATGCGTTTGCAGGCAGTCTACGAACCCTGCAAACGGCCTGAGGCCCGCATTACAGACTGCAACAGCAATTGCCCCTCTGCCGGGGCTGACATCGAACTCTTACATGGTCACGCCGATGCGCATCCTCGTCATTCAGCACTCCTACAAAGAACATGCCGGTGGATTCAGGCCGCTGTTTTCCCGCGACGGGCATCAGGTGATTGCCTGTACGGCGCCCGACGAGATCGGCGACGCCGACCTGAACGGCATCGACGGGATCTGGGTTCTGGGCGGCCCGATGCAGGTCTGGGAAGCCGGTGAACTGCCGTGGCTGTCACGCGAGATCGACCTGATCCGCGAGGCGGTCCTCGTGCGCAGGCTGCCCTATTTCGGGATCTGCCTCGGCCATCAGCTGCTCGCGCATGTCCTCGGCGGCGAGGTTGCTCCCGCGGAGAAATCCGAGGTCGGCTTGCTGCATGTTAGCAAGCGCGGCAATCCGCCGATGTTCGACGGGCTGTCCGAAGAATTCGGGTGCTTTCAATGGCACAGTGCGGAGGTGAGCCGTTTGCCGCGCGGATCCGAGATCACGGCGTCTTCCGCCCGGTGCAATGTCCAGGCCATGGTCTGGGGCGGAACAGCGCATTCGGTCCAGTTCCATGCCGAACTGGACGCCGCGACGCTTGCCGATTGGTACGAGATCGAACAATGTGAGGAAGTGTTGCGCAACCATATCGGGAGCGACGCGGACCGGATCTTTGACGATCTTGCCGCTGCCGAAACCACCCTCGCCCGCATGCGGGAAAACCTCTACCGGCACTGGTTCGCCAGCTTCGCGCGGTAGGATCCGCTCCGATCAGGACGGATGCCGCATCCGTCCCCGCATCTTGCCTCCCGGGAAACGCGATAGCCCGGCGTTGGCCCGGACCTGAAGCGCCTCCGAAGGGGTGAGAGGCGCCATCGTGATGGCGCCTCTTTTGTATTCCTGCAGGCCTAAACCACCCCGGGGCCCGGGTTACTTCATCGAAGCCTTCACTGCCGCGACGTCGGCGGCGGTCATCTGGCCATTGGTGACGACTTCGCCGCCCTTGATCTGCCAGAGCCGGAACGGACCGGAAATGTCGCCATACTGGTCGAACGACACATTGCCGATCACGCCCTGGTAGTTGATTGCCTTGCCTTCATTGATCAGCGCCAGCGCCTTCTTGAACTCCTCGGGTCCGGCGTAGATCGTCTCGCCTGCCGGATCGACCACCGAACGGATCGCATCGCGGATGGCGTCGGATTCGGCCTTGCCGGCCTTGGCCACGGCCAGCCCGACAATGGCACCGGCGTCATAGGACCGGTCGGCAGCTGGTGCCGACGGCGCGATGCCGCCGGAAAAGGCCTCGTAATTGGCATAGAAATACTTGGTCGATTCCGTCTCGGTCGTACCCGAAGACGTCCCAAAGGCGCCCTCGAGATACTCGGCGCCGACAGCCTCGATGAAATCCGTCGAGTTCATGCCGTCATTGAGCAGGAACTTCTGCGGCCCGCCCTGGCTGATCCATGCCCGGGCAACGGTTGCGCCGTCGACAGGATAGCTGATCAGGTAAAGCGCATCCGGGCTGCCTTCCATGGCCGCGGTGACTTCGGCACCGTAGTTGGGCTGGTTCTCGTTGTAGGGCGTCGCCGAAGTGATCTCGCCGCCAAGCGCCGTATAGGAAGCAGAGAATTCCCGCATCAGGTTGACGCCGAAATCATTGTTCACATGGATGATGGCAAGCTTCTTCAGGCCCGAATCGATCGCGTATTTGGCGGCCGCAATGCCCTGCAGCGCGTCGGACGTGATGGTACGGAAGAAGTAGCCGCCGGTCTTGCCGTCACGGCTCAGTTGCGTCAGCGTCGGGCTCGAGGATGCGGGCGACACCTGGACGACGCCGGCTGCGGCGGTGACAGACGTCAGGATCGGGATCGAGACCGACGAAATGATCCCGCCGATCACCACCGGCACCTGCTTGACATTGACCAGTTGCGTGGCCTGGTCGACGGCAACGTTACCCTGGCTCTGGCTGTCACGGGTGTCCGTAACCAGGTTGCAGCCCAGCACGCCGCCGGCCTCGTTGAGGTCGCGGAAGGCCATCTCCACCGATTTCGCCCCGGCCTGCCCGTAGGCGCCTGCGGGACCGGTCAGTTCCATCACCATGCCGATGGTGATGTCGCAGGCTTGCGAGCTGAGCGCCGAGGCGCAGAGCATGGCCATGGCAAGGCCGGATTTGCGGATCATGTTCATTCTCGTTCTCCTTGTTATGGGGCCTCTCTCGCCCGCTTTGTTATGTCGTAATCCAGGTTTCCTGCAGATGCCGCCAGACCACCCCCTCGGGCGCGTCCGGATCGGCACTGAACACGGCAGAGGAACGGCGGGCGGATTTTTCGCCATCGATCACCTGGTGTTCATCGTAGACGACAGCGACGATGTCGCTGCCTAAGAGGCGCGCCGAGATCAGCTCCACCCTGATTTCGAAATCGGCCGGGCGCTTGCCACGGGCGCTGGTGACCATGGCCACCACCTCGTCCCTGCCGATGGTATTGGCGTCGGGTTCGATCATCACCATGTCGGGTGCGAAGGCGCGGAGCGATGCTTCAAGCTCTGCCTCACTGGCGCGGCCAGTGAACCATTCCACGAAAAAATGGTGCCGGTTGACAACTTCGGCCTGCGAGCGCGTGATCAGGTCCACCGTTCAGTGCCCCTCTTTGTTCAGATTGTACTTCATCACCGAGCCATGCTTGCCGTTCCGGTCCCGCTCCAGCGTGTAGACGTCGCCGGGCACCGGATTGGCCCGCGCAAGAACGGCATTGATTTCAGCGAAATCCTCTTCGCTCAGCTTGATGCCGGGGATCGCCAGATTGCGGTCGAGATGATTGCGGTTGCGCGCGCCGACGATGACGGCCGCCACGCCGGGGCGTTCGAGAACCGCGCGGCTGGCGATCGAGGCAATGTCGCTTCCATGCCGGGCTGCGATCGCCGATAATGCTTGCAGAAGCTCCTGGAACAGGTCCCATCCGCCAAACTCGTCGACGATCAGCTTGTACTTGATCAATGACCGGTTCTCGAATGGCGGGGTCAGTTCCGGCACCCCGAGCATGCGTTCGGAAAACAGCCCGCCACCCACCGAGCCGTAGCAAAGCAGGCGAACACCGTGCTCCATTGCGGCCGCCACCATCGACCGCGACGGACGATCGTCGATCAGCGAATACTGCACCTGCATGGAAACCAGCGGCACCCCCGCACCGATGATCCGCAGCATCTGTTCCGTGTCGAAATTGGTGCCGCCGATATTGGCGATCTTGCCTTCCTGCCGAAGCTCGGCAAGCCAGCTGGCCACTTCAACCTGGCGGTCGATTTCATAATCCCACCAGTGAAACTGAACCAGGTTGAGCTGCTCCATGTTGAGACGCTTGAGCGAGGTCTCGATGGCGGCCGCCACATCGGCCTTGGTCAGCGTTGCCAGGTTGCCGAGATCGGGAACAAATTTGGTGTGAACCTTGATCTTGTCCAGCGCCTCGGCGCCCCTGACCCTTTCATATTCTTTGCGGAACTCACCGATCAGGGCTTCCACCCCCGTGTAGATGTCGGCGCAATCGAACGTCGTGATGCCTGAATCCGCAAAGGCGATCATGTCCTCGATACTGGCCTGGCGGTCGATATCGCCGTGCCCGCCGGCCAGTTGCCAGCCGCCCTTGATAACACGCGAAATCCGGTGCCCCGGAGCCAGCTCATAGGTCTGCATCGTCATCTCCCAGTGGCACGGCAGTTGTCTCGGAATGGCTGAACCGCCTGAGCCTGGTGCGGCTGATCTTCAGCCGCGAGGGGCAGTGCGGGTCCGGGCAGGCGATTTCCGCGTCGGTGGA
>JAHJUC010000315.1 GCA_018829385.1 Alphaproteobacteria bacterium | reverse complement strand
TATCCGCTTTTCCGATCTTCCCGAGATCCGGGCGCTGATCGACGACGAGTTCCCTCAAGCCGAGTTCAACATCGAAGGCTATCCGACCGACGAATTCATGGAGCTCGTTGCCGCCAATCAGCCCGAGCAGGTCACGCTGGTACCCGACGACCCGGCACAGGCGACCTCCGATCACGGCTGGGATTTCGAAGGCAAGGGCAATTTCCTGCGCTCGGTGGTGCAGCGGCTGAAGAAGGGCGGCGCCCGCGTCTCGCTGTTTTGCGATCCCGACGTCAGCCGCGCGGCGCTCGAAGCCGCCAGGGCCACCGGCGCCGATCGGGTTGAATTCTACACCGGGCCCTATGGCGGAACCTACGACGATCCCGCCCGCGCGGCCGAGGAACTCGGCAAACTCGAAACCTCCGGCAGGATCGCCGCCGAACTCGGGCTCGGCGTCAATGCCGGTCACGACCTGACGGTCGACAATTTGCCGGCCCTTGCCCGCGCGCTTCCCAACCTGCTGGAAGTTTCGATCGGCCACGGCCTGACCGCCGATGCGCTCGAACACGGCATGGCCGAAACCGTCCGCCGCTTCGTCCGCGCCTGCGGCTGAGCCTGGCTCCGGTCCGGCCCCCCTGCATCTGTGTCGGATGAAGGGAGGCCTCTGTCATGGCAGGAGATCGAAACCATGACATGTGCTGAAGCTGAGGCGGGCCTCAGCCCAGAGGCGCTGCCTTGCTGGCTTCCAGAAAGCTTTCCAGCGACTTGGGTTCTGTGCCGGAAAGGCTGGCTGCGTCGCCGGTGACCATGGAAATCTTGCCTTCGCGCGTGTTGGCGTCGAAGGAGACGAAGGTCGGGATGTAAGGCGCCGGAACGCCGGCGCCGGCCATGCCCTGGGCCAGTTGCTCGTCAGTGAGATGAACCACGGTGAGTGGCTTGCCGGTTGCCTTTGCAGCCATCGCGGCGATCTCGTCGGTGGTGTAGGCGACCGGGCCGGTCAGCGTGTAGGTCACGCTGTCGGACGCGGGCGCGGCGATCCCGGCCGCGATCGCGCGGGCGATGTCGTCGCGGGCGATATGGGCGATCTTGCCTGTGCCGGCGGAGCTGTACCACTGGCCGCTGGCAAGCGCCGCCGGCAGCGCCATGAACAGGTTCTCCATGTACCAGCCATTGCGGAAGATGGTGTAGGCGAGGCCCGAGGCCTTGATCGCTTCCTCGGTCTTCAAATGATCGGGGGCGAAGGTGACCTTGCTCTCGGCCGGATTTGGCATCGAGGTGTAGAAGATGCGGCCGACGCCGGCCTCTTTCGCCGCCGCCACCGCGGCAAGATGCTGGCGCAGGCGGGTGCCTTCGCCGTCAAGCGCGTCGGTGGAGATGATCAGCACCCGGTCCACCCCGGCAAGAGCCTGTGCCAGCGTGCCGGCATCGTTGAAATCGACCTTGCGCGTCTCGACGCCGCGAGCAGCCAGGTCCGAGAGCTTCGCGATGTCGCGCGAACCGGCGACGATCGTGGAGGCAGGCACCTTGTAGGTGTCGATGAGGTGGTGCAGCACGGCCGCGCCGAGCTGTCCCGAAGCGCCGGTGACGAGAAGTTTGCCAGTCATGTCTTTTCCTTTCATGGGAGACATCGCAAGCCGCGCTGTCTCGAAAATACTCTAGCTCTCATATTGAGAGTTACTGCACATATGGTATGTAAAGGGAATGCGAAAGAAGGCAGTTTTGCCGCCGATAGGCACCTGAAAGGAACCACCATGGATGCCCATATCCCGTTCGCCGACCGGATCCGCATGATGCAGGGCGACCAGAAGCTCGAAGATTGCCCGGTGCGTCAGGTCATGCAGGGGATTTTCGGCAAGTGGAGCACCTTGCTGTTGCTGGCGCTCAGCGAGCGGCCCTACCGTTTCGGCGAGTTGCGCCGCCTGGTGCCCGACATCTCGCAGCGCATGCTGACCCAGACGCTTCGCGATCTCGAGCGTGACGGCTATGTCTACCGCAAGGTCTACGCCACCAAGCCGCCCAGCGTCGAATACGGCCTGACAGGTCTCGGAACCTCGATGCTGACCCCGCTCAACGATCTGGTGGTCTGGGCCGGGGACAATTTCACAGCCGTCGAGTCCGCCCGCAAGCGCTTCGACGCCGAAGCGTGAGGCGCGCTCAGGTGGCGGCCCGGTCGCGCATGATAAGGACCTGTGATCAGGCGCTTTTGCTGCTTCCGGCCGGCGTCCAGCCCGGCATGGCGCGATGGTGCTTGAAATTGCGGCGTGGCTCGGTCAGAAAACCCCGATAATTTCGCGGGAAACAGAATGAGTCGGCTCACCTCCACGATCATCGCGGCAGCATCCGCGGCCCTGCTTGGCGCAGCGCTGGCCGGCTGCGCTGCGCAATCCGGCCCGCAGCAGCCGCGGCCGGTCGCGCCGCCGAATTTCGAATCGCTGACGCCGCCGCGGAGCCTGCTGCGCGAGGACACGATCGAGGCCGGAACCCACGACCGCAATGAAAGCCGGCTCGCCTATGTCGGGATCTGGGCACGGTCCGGCGATGCCTGCGCGATGATGGACCAGACCGCCTTTGACGGTTTTGCGGTGATCACGCCCGGCACGCTCAGGCATCCGGGCGAAACCTGCAGCTTCGAACCCGGCGCGCCGGGGCAGGGGTATCTGCAGGGCGAGGCAAGCTGTACGGTTGGGCGCAAGACGATCAAGCGCGACTTCTCCGTGGAAATGCTCAGCCGCAGCGCCCTGCGCCTGAGCATCGACGGCGCGGACCAGAACCTGGTGCGTTGCCATCTACCCAACTGAACCCGGCGGAGCCACGATTCTTCGCCCGGGGGCGGCATTGCTCTGGCGATCGGCCGCAGGCTTGCGGGGTCGCTGCCGGCTTGCATCACCGGGAACCCGGAAGCAGGCCGAACCGGCTGTGCAAGGCTGCAAGGACACTGTAAGCCATTGCCGGCGCAAGATGCGTCGAGCAAGTGTCGCAATCCCTCAACCGCGGACGGCAGAATGATGGCCAGTATTTTTGAGCAGTTTGTAACACTCTGGGTGGTTATCGATCCGATCGGCACGATACCGGTTTTTGTCGCTGTAACGGCGGCGCTGGATCCCGCGACGCATCGCCGGATCGCGCTGCAGGCTGCGCTGATAGCCGCGTGCGTGCTTCTGTTCTTCCTGGTCGCCGGACAGTTCCTGATCGATGCGCTCGGAATCAGCTTGCCGGCTTTCCAGATTGCCGGCGGGCTCATCCTGTTCCTGTTCGCGCTGACCATGATCTTTGGCGATTCCAAGCCCGAGCGTGAAACCGCCGAGGCCGCCGCCCAGGATGCCCCGTCGCCGGCCATTTTCCCGCTTGCGGTACCCTCGATCGCTTCCCCCGGCGCCATGCTGGCGGTCGTTTTGTTGACCGACAACAACCGCTTCAGCATATCCGAGCAGGTTGTCACGGCCGCCATCCTGATGGCTGTGCTCGCCTGCGCACTGGTTCTCATGCTGCTCGCCGGCCCGATCCTGAAGATCATCGGCAAGGGCGGTGCTGCGATTGTCAGCCGGGTCATGGGAATGATACTTGCCGCCGTGGCCGTCGATGCGGTGATCAACGCGATCTTCGACATCATTCCCGCCTGAACACCGTGAAATGATTTGAACTGACCTGTTTTCAAAGGACACGCAAGAATGCAAGCCTTGCCGGATACGCTGTCGATCGCCCAGGAAATCCAGCTCTCTGTCGCCCCGGTCTTCATGCTGACGGCAATCGCGGCGCTGTTGGCCCTCCTGTTCAATCGCATGTCCCAAACCCAGGATCAGATCCGTGTGCTTGGCGAGCGTCCGGAAGGCGAGGGAACGGTGGCCGAGCCGGACAAGGCCGTATCACGCTTGCTTGCAGCCCGTGTATCGCGGATCCGGTGGGCCATCAGGTGCAACGTGACGGCCGCCATTCTGATATGCGCCGTCGTCGTCTCGATCTTTGTCAGCGATTACCTCGTGCCCGACATTTCGAACCTCATCGCGATCCTCTTCATCGCCGCCATGGCATTGCTCGCCGCCGGGTTCATTCTGCTGCTGCGCGATGTTTCCAGATCCTGAACTGATCGCTTCCACGCTGCGTGCCGGTGCCGGACGACGCCGCGCGACCGGGATTAGGGCGTCGAGTCTGCTTTCCGGGACCCGGCCACATGATTCTCCTTGACGCAGTACCGTACGGTACGGTACATCGCCGTCATGACATTGACCCTTGCCCCAGACACTGCTCCCAGGCAGACCGCAGCGCCCGCTCATGCCGCCCCCGGCGCATCAGTGGGCGAGGAGCTGTCCGAACGCCAGCGCGAAGTGCTCGATGCCGTGCTCAAGCTGATGGTGGCCGAGGGCGACGGGTTTTCGGTTGCCGCCGTGGCGCGCGCGGCGAGCTGCTCGAAGGAGACGCTCTACAAGTGGTTCGGCGACCGTGACGGGCTCCTGACCGCCACGGTGCGCTGGCAGGCCTCGAAGGTCAGGATGCCGAAACTGCCCGAGGACCGGCTGACGGGCGAAAGCCTCGAGGCGGCGCTGACCGGCTTTGCCGCAAGCTGGCTCACGGTCATCACCGGCGATCTGTCGATCGCGCTCAACCGCGCCGCCGTCGCCCATGCGGGATCGGGCAAGAGCCGGCTCGGCGAGATCGTGCTGACCAACGGGCCGTTCGCGATGAAGCGGCGCATCGAGCCGCTGCTCGAGGCGGGCAGGGCGGCGGGACTGCTTGACTTCGCCGACGTGACCGACGCCTTCCGCAGCTTCTTCGGGCTGGTCGTCGCCGACACCCAGATCCGGCTGCTGCTGGGCGAGGACAGCCACCCGGACCAGGCCGAAATCGGCAACCTTTCCGCTCAGGCGGTGACGAAATTCCTCAGGCTTTACGGCCGGGGGTGAAACACGGACTTCCGGCGGCCGGGCCTTTCCGGCAGCCGGACAACAAACGACAACGCGAACCAACGGGAGTGTCTCATGCGCGTATATTATGATCGCGACGCCGATCTCAACCTGATCAAGTCGAAGAAAGTGGCCATCATCGGCTACGGGTCCCAGGGCCGGGCGCATGCGCTCAACCTGAAGGATTCGGGCGCCGGCAACGTTGCCATTGCGCTCAAGGCCGGTTCGCAGACCGCCAAGAAGGCCGAAGCCGACGGTTTCAAGGTCATGACCGTCGCCGAAGCAGCCGCCTGGGCCGACCTGATGATGATGGCGACGCCCGACGAACTGCAGGCCGACATCTACAAGGCCGAGATCGAAGCCAACATCCGCGACGGCGCGGCGATTGCCTTTGCCCACGGCCTCAACGTCCATTTCGGCCTGATCGAGCCCAAGGCTTCGGTCGACGTCGTCATGATCGCGCCCAAGGGCCCCGGCCACACCGTGCGCGGCGAATACCAGAAGGGCGGCGGCGTGCCGTGCCTGATCGCCATCCACCAGGACGCTTCGGGCAACGCCCATGATCTCGCGCTGTCCTACGCCTGCGGCGTCGGCGGCGGTCGTTCCGGCATCATCGAAACCAACTTCCGCGAAGAGTGCGAAACCGACCTGTTCGGCGAGCAGGTTGTTCTCTGCGGTGGCCTGGTCGAGCTGATCCGCGCCGGTTTCGAAACGCTGGTCGAAGCGGGCTACGCACCGGAAATGGCCTATTTCGAGTGCCTGCACGAAGTCAAGCTGATCGTCGACCTGATCTATGAAGGCGGCATCGCCAACATGAACTACTCGATCTCCAACACTGCCGAGTGGGGCGAATATGTCTCCGGCCCGCGCATCATCACCGCCGAGACCAAGGCCGAGATGAAGCGCGTGCTCACCGACATCCAGACCGGCAAGTTCACCAGCGACTGGATGCAGGAATACAAGGCCGGCGCCTCGCGCTTCAAGGGCATCCGTCGCATGAACGATCGTCACCAGATCGAGGAAGTCGGGGAAAAGCTGCGCGGCATGATGCCCTGGATCAAGGGCAACGCGCTGGTCGACAAGTCGAAGAACTGAGTTCTTACGAGAGATTGACTGCAGAGGCCGGGGCGCAATCCCCGGCCTTTTGCTCATGGCCAGCCCCCGCCGGCGTTTCCGCGCGCCGTGCCAGGGTCTTCCCGCGCCCGGTCAGTCGTCGATGCCGACGGGAAGCTGGGAGATGTATGCCATCAGATTGATGCGATCATCATGCGTGAACGCGCTCAGATTGACCATCGCCGCGCCCGGGTGCGCGTTGGAGATCTTGTTGTAGACCTCGTCGGGGAGTTCGGCGGCCTCGGTGCCGACGAAATTGTGCGCATCGCCCGCGCCCCAGTCCATCGCCCGTCCGTCGAAGCCAAGGCAGGCCGCGCAGATTGTCTGGAAGATCGCCCGGCCCCTTTCCACATCGCCCGCGTTCACCGTGCGGGTCTCGTAGTCGATAAAGCGGCGCATATCGATGAGACCCTTGGAGACGAATGTCGCCACGCGGAGCATTTCCGCGTCGGAGATCATCTCTTCAGTGTAGGGATGGTTGGTGTCGCGCAGCTTGGCGACAATCGCTTCCACCGGCGCGTCCTGCATGCCCATAATCCCGGCTATGCCGGTGAAGTGGCTTCCCTTGCGGTAGATGCCGTCCTTGCCCTGATAGTCCCAGCCATGGCACTCCTTGCAGCGCCAGGTGCCTTCGCCCGTCTGCTCGGTGTTGATCGACACGGGATAGACAGGATTGGTTCCCTCCGGGGCGTCCCGGTCGAGTGCTTCCCACCAGTTGTCGTAAATCCGTCCGCCCGCCGCGATGGTCCATTCCAGGGACGGGACCTGTGGTGCGCCATGCACGAATTCCTGCTGATGCTCGCCGTGCTCCTGTGGCGTGGCGATGACCTGCGCCAAGGCCGACGTGGCCAATGTGGCGCTGGTCAAGGCCAGCGCCAGAGCCGATGTTCTCACAATGCTGCTCATGGAAATTTCCTCCCGATGTCCCACTCAATTCCCCCTCC
>JAHJUC010000314.1 GCA_018829385.1 Alphaproteobacteria bacterium | reverse complement strand
TCGCTGGGCGTGCTGATCCGCGGTGTCGGCGGCAACCAGCGCTCGGTGGAGCGCGCGGGCTGGTCGATCATCGGCGCGCGTGCAGCCGCCTACGGACTTGCCGGCCTGTTCGCGGTCGGTGCGGGCATTGCGCTTGTCGGGCTGACCACGTCGGCGGATGCCAATATCGCGCTGCGCTACACGCTGCTGTCGATTGCCGGCGTCATCCTCGGCGGTGGCGAATTCACCGGCGGGCGGGTGTCGCCGATCGGCGCCGTCATCGGTGCGCTGACGCTGACCCTGGCAGGCTCGTTCCTGTCGTTCCTGCGCATCTCTCCCGATTGGCAGATCGGCGCGCAGGGCGCGATCCTGATCATCGTGCTGGCGCTCCGCCTTGTCTTCAACCGTGTCGAGACGCGGGGGGCGCGGCGATGATCCCCTTCGGCCATCTGGCGAAGAAGCCCTGGATCTGGTCATGGATCGCTGCCTTCGCGGTCTGGTTCGCGACGATCATGGTGACGGGTGGCGCAAGCACGCTCGGGCTGAGCCAGGCCGCACTCACCTTCGCCGCCTTCTCCATCATCGTCGGCATCGGCCAGATGTTCGTCATCACGCTCGGTCCGGGGAATATCGACCTTTCAGTGCCGGCCACCATGACGCTTGCGGGAACGGTGGCGCTGAAGCTGATGAATGTCGAAAATGGCATGATCGTGCCGGGCCTGCTTGTCGCGGTGCTGATCGGAATGGCCGTGGGCATCGGCAACTACCTGCTGATCAAGGCGCTGCGCATTCCGCCGATCATTGCCACGCTGTCGATGAGCTTCATCGTGCAGTCGGCGGCGATATGGACGAACCGCGGGCTGCGCATCAAGCCGCCGTCTGCGCTCGCCGATTTCACGACGTCGAGCACATTCGGCGTCCCCAATGTCGCCCTGGTCGCGCTCGGCCTGTCACTGATTGCATGGGTGCTTCTGGAGAAGTCGGTTTATGGCCGCTGGATCTCGGCCATCGGCCAGAGCATGGCGGCCGCCCGCATGGCCGGAATTCCGGTCGATGGCGCGCGCTTTGTCACCTATTTGCTTTGCGCGGTGCTCGCATCGGTCGCTGGTTACCTGCTCGCCTGCTTCTCGGGCGGAGCAGCTCTCAACATGGGCGCGGAATATCTCCTGATGTCGATCGCAGTCGTGGTGATTGGCGGCACCGCGGTTGCGGGCGGCGATTCCAACCTGCCCGGCATCTGGGGTGCATCGCTCTTCATGTTCTTGGTCGTATCGATGCTCAACACCTACGGCATCGGCGCGGGTGTCCGCCTCATCATGACCGGGCTCATCATCATCAGTGTCATCGTGCTGGCCGGCGGTCGCCGGACCGACATGCGATAAACAGAAAGACCACCATGGCAGAGGCCAGCATCTACGAAATCCACGATCCGCGCTTCCGGCAGCTGATCGTGACAAGCGCAGGGCTCGACGAGCTCTATTCCGGATGCCGCTGGGCCGAAGGTCCGGTCTGGTTCAACGATGCCAACCAGCTGCTGTGGAGCGACATTCCCAACCAGCGTATGCTGCGATGGACGCCAGATGGCGGCGTTTCGGTGTATCGCCAGCCGTCGAACTTCGCCAACGGCCATACCCGCGACAGGCAGGGACGACTTGTCTCCTGCGAGCATGGCACGCGCCGCGTCACGCGCACGGAGCCGGACGGTTCGATCACCGTGCTCGCCGACCGGTTCGAGGGGGCGCGGCTCAATTCGCCGAACGACGTGGTGGTGAAATCCGACGGAACGGTCTGGTTCACCGATCCCACCTACGGCATCCTGTCCGACTATGAGGGCTACCGCGCGGACCCGGAACAAGAGACCCGCAATGTCTACCGTCTCGATCCTGCGACCGGCGAACTCACGGCGGTGGCGACGGATTTCGTCCAGCCGAACGGCCTCGCCTTCTCGCACGATGAAACCGTTCTTTATGTGGCCGATTCCGCGGCAAGCCATGACGACAGCCTCCCGCGGCACATTCGCGCCTTCGACGTGAAGGACGGCAAGCGCCTTGCCAATGGTCGCATCTTCTGTGTCATCGACAAGGGCATTCCGGACGGTATCCGCACGGACACGAACGGAAATCTCTGGTCGAGTGCCGCCGATGGCGTGCACTGTTTCGATTCGAGCGGCAAGCTATTGGGCAAGATCCTGGTGCCGCAGACGGTTGCCAACCTGACCTTCGGCGGCCCTAAACGCAACCGGCTGTTCATTGCGGCAACCCACTCGCTCTATTCGATCTATGTCACCGCGACGGGCGCTCAGGTGCCGTGAGTTGAGGGTAGCACGGTCATCCCGACCAAGGAAACAGAAGATGTCACTGATGAAAAGCATCGTATGTCCGCGCCCTGGCGATCTCGAGATACGTGAGGTTGCCCGGCCTGTCCGAGCCGAAAACGAGGTAAGGGTGCGCATCCGGCGGATCGGAATCTGCGGCACGGATTTCCACATCTTTGAGGGCAGCCACCCCTATCTGGCCTATCCCCGGATCATGGGACATGAGCTGGCCGGCGAGATCATCGAGGCGCCCGCAGGCAGCCGTTTTTCAAGCGGCGATCCGGTTATTATCAATCCCTACATTTCGTGTGGCACCTGCCGCGCCTGCAAGACAGGCAAGCCGAATTGCTGCTCCAACATCGCCGTGCTCGGCGTACACCGAGACGGCGGCATGTGCGAAGAAGTAGCCGTGCCAGACGGCAACCTTCTGCCCGCTGACGGCCTGTCGCTCGATGCCTGCGCCACAGTCGAGTTCCTGGCTATTGGTGCCCATGCGGTCAGACGCGGCCAGATCGGTCCGCAGGACAGGCTGCTTGTGGTTGGAGCAGGTCCAATCGGGCTTGGGGTTGCGCTGTTCGCAAGACTTGCAGGTGCGGAGGTCTACATTCAGGATCTCGACGAAGCGCGCCTGAAGCAAGCCTGCAGCATTGCGCTCGGCTGCCAGCCGCTGGTTGTTGGCGCCGGGGCAGACAGGGAGATCGCAACGCTGACCGGAGGTAATGGCTTTGATGCGGTGTTCGATGCAACAGGCAATCTGAGCTCGATACAAGCGGGCTTTGCCCGTGTAGCTCACGGAGGGCGCTACGTGCTCGTCAGCGTTGTCAATGAAACGGTGTCTTTCTCCGACCCGGAATTCCACAAGCGCGAAATGAGCCTGATTGGCAGCCGCAACGCCACCGCAGCTGATTTCGACAGCGTAATTGACGCTCACAAGGCCGGGCACATCCCGCTTGACCGCATCATCACCAATCGCACCGATTTCGACCAGGTGACCGAGGATCTCCCCAGATGGTCCAGGGACAAGACTGGCCTTATCAAGGCCATGATCGCCATCGACTAGAGCCAATCATCTTTAGCTGGAAGCGATTTGGTGGACAGGATTTTTCGTGTCAGCGAGGAAAAACCGCAAGCGCGATGCAGCGCATCGTGCGAGGATTTTGACGACGCTGGCGCGGAAAAGACGTCCAAGCCTGGCGAAACCGGGAGGCTGGCTGAAAAGTACGATCCGTTGTAATCGTCTGAACTTGGTCTTTCGCGCTCTGGGCTGCGTCGCGCGAGGCTAACGGCGCTCGCGCCGCGTCGCCTCCCGCTCCTGGCCAGATCACGAAATCCCGGCGTCCAAACGATTTCATCTAAAGATGATTGGCTTGGAACTCGAACCTTCTTCCATTCATCATGCTTGACCTTGCCCCCGCC
>JAHJUC010000313.1 GCA_018829385.1 Alphaproteobacteria bacterium | reverse complement strand
TTCTACCGCTTCACAGGAGTTCCTTTCCCCTGTTGCACTTGCTCCAAGAAAGCCCGACTAGCGCCGCTCCCGATCATCCCGGGGGGGCGGCGTTTTTCATTTTAGGATCGAGAGAAACTTTGTCAGGGCAGAGTTATCGGCCCCATGATGGGGTTCGGCATTGAAGATAAACCATTGAAGAAAAATGGCGCGCCTTCGAGATGAAGACCATGGCGCCTATGTAATTGATATTATTTTATAAATAGCAAAGGCTTTCGACCCGGCCTGGAAGGCGCGGCAATAGCTGAACCTATACCAGCGCTGGGACAAGATCGAAATAGATTGTGCGAGAAGACAAATCGAAAATTCGCTTCCTTCGGTGCACTCGCTGCTGGCTTAATATTCATCAAATCCGTCCATGGGACTTAATCTGCGCTCCCTAAAGTGATGCTGTTGCGCGATTCATACGGTTTGCCCGAGCCAACACAATTGCCATTCGGATCGAAGCCGACAAAGACCACGCGACGCAATGTGGTGATTTCCGTCGATTGACCCGCTTCGAGGTTCATCAACTGCTCGCTGGTTCCATCCGCGTTGATCTGATGGATGTCGATGTAATCATTGGACATGTTGGTCAAGATAACCAATCCGGTCTGGTCGTCGTACTCCGCCACCTGCCCGTATTGACGGGCGCATAGCTGAGCCAGGTCCGGTGCGATATCGGCGGGCGGTGGCGCCGGATCCGCCGTCACGTCGCTGGGCGGGCTTGCGACAGGAAGATACGGATCAAGGCAATTGAAGTAAGCGGTCTCGTTGTTGAAGGTCTGGGACGTCGGTTCCTCGTCATAATACCGGCAATAATCGATCACTTCCTGGGACACCACGTTGATGTAGCTTTCTTCAAAGCGCGGGCCTTGCGGATTGTCCCGCCATTTCGTCACCGGCGCCGGCTCCGCAGCCACGTTGTCGGGCGGTCTTGCAACCGGAAGGTACGGGTCAAGACAATCGAAGTAAGCGGTCTCGTTGTTGTAGGTCGCGGAAGTCGGATCCTCGTCATAGAAGCGGCAGTAATCAAGCGCTTCCTGCGACACCACGTTGATGTAGCTCTCCTCAAACCGCGGGCCTTGCGGGTTGTCGCGCCATTTCACCACTGGTGCCGGTGCAGTCGGAAGATACGGATCCAGACAATCGAAATAGGCGGTCTCGTTGTTGAAAGTCGCTGACGCCGGGTCCTCGTCATAGTACCGGCAGTAATCAAGGGCTTCCTGCGACACCACGTTGATGTAGCTCTCTTCAAAGCGCGGACCTTGCGGGTTGTCGCGCCATCTCACCACCGGCGCCGGTGCAGCCGGAAGATATGGGTCCAGGCAATCGAAGTAAGCGGTCTCGTTGTTGTAGGTCGCGGAAGCCGGATCCTCGTCATTGAACCGGCAGTAATCAAGCGCTTCCTGCGACACCACGTTGATGTAGCTCTCCTCAAACCGCGGGCCTTGCGGGTTGTCGCGCCATTTGGCGGGGCCTATCACGTTGATCGAAACTTCCTCGGTCCGCGTCGAGCCGTCACCGCTGGTCGCTTTCACGTAAAGCGTAAATGGCCCTGGCTGCAGGTTCTTGAGCTTGGCAGGGTCACCAATGCGGATGCTGCCATCTGAATCCACCCTGAATGGCCCGTCAGAACTTAAATTGCCGTTTGCATCGACGTTATCGAAAATGAACTTGTAGTTGCCCTCGTCGGCATCGGTCGTGGCCAGAGTGATGCCAACCGGGGTATCCCATCCAGCGCTTTGTGCGACTTCGTTTGGCGCGTCATCGGTGTCTACAAAGGGTGTGAGGTCAAACTCGTTGACCGGCAATATCCTGATTTCAAAATTGGTGATTGGAGTTGAGAAGGGGCTGTCGGGCGGCGAACCGTCCGAGCTCATAGCGAGAACCGGAAGCTTTATGGTCCAGTCCGTTTCATAGTCGACCGGACCTACCACTGTAATGACGCCGGTAACCGGGTCGATGGCGAAACTTCCCTCATACGGGCCGGGATAATAATCGTCGTCGCCTTGTTGCAGGAAGCGATAGGTGACTGTGTCGGAGACATCCAGATCCTCGGCGAATGCGGTGATGCCAACGCGCGTTCCGTAAGGCGCATTCTCCTCAACCTGGTCGCGCGCCTTGTCGGTGTCATATGGGCGGCCGACCTTGAATTCATTGGCGTCGTTGACGGTCACCTGCACATCAAGCCAGCTTTGCGAGCCATCGGAACTCTTGGCAGAAATCTGCACCGTCTCGACAGGCTTGGTTTCGGCATCTAGGCCGGGATTGCTAGAAACCGTAATCACACCAGTGACTGGGTCAATTGCAAAAGGGCCGTAGTTTCCCGACAGGCTGTAGGTGATGGCATCGGTCCCATCCTGGTCGCTGGCAAAAGCGGTGATGCCAACAACCGTTCCCGGTTGGGCATCCTCGTAAACTGCGTTAGGGGCAGAATCCGTGTCGCTCAGCGCACCGATCTGGAAATCATTGACCGCTTCGACAGAAATCTCGATGCTGGTGCGTGCCTGCGACCGGTCGGTGCTGGAGGCGACAAGTTCCAGTACGTAACTGGTTACATTGTCGCCGCGCAGCGACCTGCTGACCGTGACCTGCCCGCTCTTGGGATCAATGACAAAGGGAACATTGCGGCTGTTTGTCAGCGCATGGGTCACGGTGTCAGACGGGTCGCGATCGAAAGCATACGAACCCAAATTGACGTAGTCGCCAATCGCCGCGTGTTCACTGACGCGTGATGCGCCAGAGGAATTTTCCCACGCGACATCAAACTCGTTAACGTCGGTTACGATCACCAGGAAGTTTTTCTCGATCATGGACCCGTCGGAACTGGCCGCCATGACCGTGAGATTGTGCCGCTCGGCTTTCTCGGCATCCAGGTTTCCCGCGACGGCCACAAGGCCGCTGACCGGATCGATGGCGAACAAGCCACCGGAACTGTCCTTCAGGCTGTAGCTGATCCGGTCGCCGGTATCGCCATCAGTCGCGAGCGCAGTGATGCCGACGGGCGTTCCAACCGGCGAGTTCTCGGGGACTTCATCGGAGGCCGGGTCGGAATCCTTCAGGTCTTGGACGACCCGCTCATTGACATTGACCACGTCGAGCGTGAACTCCGCCTCGCTGCTCGACCCGTCGTCACTGGTGGCGATGACGGTGAAGGTGAGTGTCGGGGTGGCCTCGAAATCCACCCCCTCGCCCCATGCGCTGACGACGCCGGTCTGCACGTCGATACTGATGTGTTGGTCGATATAGGACTGGCCGTCCCGTCCAAAGGTCCGCCGGTCCATTGGTCGTCCGCCCTTGAGGCTGTAACGGACGATGGAACTGGCGTCAGGATCCTTTGCCTGCGCGATGATCCCGACCGGCGCCAGGTGGATGACCTGGATGCCTGACATGCCCGAGGCTTCCACGACGGTGTCGGTCGCCTTGTCGATGTCGACAACAGGGCCGATGCCGAATTCATTGACGTCGGAAATCCGGATCTCGATACCCCGTGCGCTCGTGGAGCCATCATTGCTTGTCGACACCACCCGGACAGCGTGGCTCTGCGCACTTTCGGCATCGAGCTGCCCGGCAACCGTGATGATCCCGGTGACGGGATCAATGCGGAACCGCCCGCCGGAATTATCGGTCAGCTTGTAGCTGATCGTGGATTTAGCATCCTGGTCGATTGCCTTGGCGGTAACCCCGACCGGCGTTCCAATCGCAGCGTTTTCGGCGACCTGGTCGAGAGCGTCGTCATCGTCAAATGTCCGACCGATCTGAAATTCCTCGGCGTCGAGAATATCGATCTTGAATTCCTGCTCGCTTGTCGAGCCGTCGGAACTCTCCGCCACGACCCGCAGCCTGCCGGCTTCGGCAATTCGACCCCGGGCATAGGGGTCGGACCAAACAGTTTCCAGATCGATTTGGCCGAACCAGGATGAGGTTGTCACCACGCCGGTGACGGGATTGATGTTGTAATAATTGGTGCAGCCCGAACATTGCTGGTGCTTGTAGGTGATCGTGTCGTCTGTATCGGTGTCCAGTGCCTGCACGGTAATGCCGACAGGAGTGCCGGTCGGCGCGCCTTCCAGAACAGCATTGGGCGCCGGATCGGCGTCGGCGACCGGGCCAACATCGGCGTCATTGGCATTCAGGACAACGATGGAGGTCTTCCTGCTGCTGCTGGAGCCATCGGCGCTTGTGGCCACCACCACGATGGAGTGGCGCTCAACTTTTTCATAATCCAGCGGGCGCGCTGCCTTCACCTCGCCAGTCGTCGGCTCTATCGCAAACAGACCCCCGGCATTGTCCGATAGGCTATACCGAACCGTGTTGTTGGTCGCGTCCTTGTCCCCGGCCACCGCCGTCAGGACGACCGTACTTCCAACCGCGGCGCCTTCGGAGACCTCATGATTGTCATCGAGGGTAACTTGCTGGTAATTGCGGGAGGTTTCGGACTTCTTGACCCATTTCTGCGAATAGGTTGCAACCGGGCTGACATCAAACTCGTTGACGTCCTCGACGGCGACGACAAAATCCTTGGTACTGATCGCGCCGCCACCGCTGGTGGCTGTCACCGTGAATGTGTGGCTGGCGACCGCTTCGCGATCCAGCGGCGTGTTGACCATGACAACGCCGGTTTTCGCATCAATCTTGAAGGGATGCGAAACCGAATAGCTGACAATGTCGCCGGCGTCGCCATCGACGGCAAACGCGGTGATGCCGACCGGCGTCCCGGCCTTGGCGCTTTCCGAAATCGTATCCGGCGCCGGGTCAATATCGGACACCAGACCCAGATTGTTGAGGATGCGGTTTTCTTCCTGGCGGTCTTTCTTGCGCTTGTCACTGAGATCCCGGGCGTCCTTCTGGCTCAACTCATCACTGAAGGCGACCGATTCGGAAGCTTCGGAAATCTTGATTTCACCAAAACACTCCTCCGTCTTGCCCTGGAGAACGTTCTCGACCCTGCCGGTTTCCTCGCGGAACTCCTGCCCCATTCTCTGGGTGCCGGGCCTTATGGCGGTGAAGGCGTAGCCAACCCGGGTTCTCAATTCATGCGATTGCCCGGGCTCCAGGGTCACGATCGGCTCAATGCCCGTGTACCGGTTGGCATCATCCCAGGGATCGTCGCCGGGAGAACTGTCCCTGGTCTTGCCGGTCGGCGAAATCTTCTTGCCGGTGTCGTTGAGCCGCCAAATCTCAAGCGGTATTGAACCCTGGTTTTCAAAATTCACCACCGCATGGCGACCGGGGTACCCGTCTGCCGGGGTATACTCGAAACAATTGAGCCTGGTGGTGAGCGCATCGGTCTGCTTCGTCGTATGGACATAGCCTTTGCCAAACACGAAATCCGGGATTTCGGTGAACTGATTAAGATCCACGCGTTTCGAACCGATGCATGCCTTGAACCGATCGATATAGCGAACGCCTTCCTTGTCATCGAATTTGATAATTTTGCTACCGTCGAGAAAGGCAACCTTCTCCGTGGGATTGGCCTTGAACTCCCGGTAGCCGCCCGGTTCGAGATTGTGCGCGTGGTACGGTTTGAAATTGCCAGGATCCCAGTACGGGGCCGATTCGCGATAGACCCGGACAGGTGTAAGCCCCTCATTCCAGAGCATGAACAGGCCGCTGCGGATGTTCTCGTCCACATAAGAATAGGGAAATTGTCCGCGCGTGGTGGAGGACGGCATGTCCAGCCTGCATTCGGCCGCGACCTGTTCAGGCGTCAGGATCTTGTTGTCGTAGTTGTAGGCATATTTGGTCCGGTCGGGTTCCTGTTGCCCCCACAGATACAACGACCCGTCGGGATGGGTGAGGTAGAATTCCTTGTCGCCATTCTCGTGGTAGATGAAATTGGCCCGGTAATCGCGGGTGCCCCCCTCCGGAGCGGGCAATGTGATCACGGTCGCGGCGCATCCCTGGTCCTGCCACGCCAGTTCAAAATCTTCCCGGTCTCGAAGCTGAACCCAGTTGCTGTCCGTGATCATGACAAAGGCGCGCCTATCGCTGCTGTACTCGACCCAGTCAAAGCGCGCTGTCGGGTAGGCCTCTTCACCTTTCTTCGAGCGGCTCTTATAGCCAACATCGTTGCCAAGCCGCGTCCTGACGGAAATCTTGCCGTCAGCCCGGAATTCCCATTCCTGCTCGTATTGCCGGGCGGTGAGATAGTCCGTCTCCCAAACGAAAGCATCGCGTTCATTTTCGGCAAGTGTCACATCATCCGGACGCCATGAGGTTATCCTCGGCTCGCGTTTTTTCTCCCGCTCGCTGTAGGGCGAACTCATCTTCTTGTAGTTCCATGCGTATTTCTTCCCGCCGCTCACATCATACTGGCCAACCCGCCATTTGCCCTGGAATGCCGTCCGTCCGGGGCCTTCAATCCGGTCCATGTTGCAGGGCGACTTGCTTTTCAGGCTCAGGAGCTGTGTGATGGCGGTCTGGCGTTTGGCCTTTCTGGCCTCCGCATCTGCGTGGCGTTTGGCGAGACTGGCTTGCGTGACGCCGCTGGCTTTTGATTTGCTTTCGAGCAACTCGAAGAATGCGTCCGAATAGAGCTCCGGCATTTCGTAAGGCGACTTGCCCGGGTGCAACGGCTTGCTCCAGATGACCTTTGCGCCTGTGCGGCGGTCCTGAACAAAGAAGCCGGTAAACTCTGTCGGGTCACCCAGCTCTTGCGCCATCTTCACGATGAATGTCTTGCCAAGTTCGCTCTCGCCGGCCTTTTCATCTTTCGGCGCTTCAGGGTCGACGGGGATCCGGACCGGCCGGTTGGTTGTCACCTCTATCCGCTGGTCACCGATGTATTTCCAGGTTCCCGATATAGGCGGATTGAACCAGAAATCATTCTCCGGCTTCTCAATGAAAATACC
>JAHJUC010000312.1 GCA_018829385.1 Alphaproteobacteria bacterium | reverse complement strand
TGGCGAGGCTGCCGAGGAAATCGAACACTTCGGTGCCGCCGGCGCCGCCCATGGCAACGGCCATGAAGTCCTGCATGTCGTTGCCGGAGGTGAAGACGCCGGGGGTGCCGAGCATCACATGCACGCGCACGCCGTCATCGCGCTCGCCCTCGATCAGGGCTCTCGCCATCGCCGAATACATGGCGCGGGTGATGGCGTTCTTCTTCTCGGGCCGGTTGAAGCGGATGAGGTTGATGGCCCCGGTCTCGCCGGCGCGCTCGGTAATGATGTGATCGGTCATGAGTGTCCCTCTGGATAAGGCGCCGGCCACACAGGCCGAATGGTTCGGTTCAGGCCAGTGCTGCGGTAGCGTCCGCAAGACTCTCGGCGCCGGCGGTGGCGCTTGCGGCAAGGCCGCCGGTCTCGGGCGCCAGATTGGCCGCGGCAAAGCGGGCGAGTGCCGCCCTGCCCGCCGCTTCCGGCGCATCGGTGTCGGCCAGCGCGCCGCGCACCAGCATGGCGGTGGTCGCTGTCAGGCCGAAGAGCCTGAGATAGGGCGTCGCCCCGGTCAGGGCATCGGTCTGGCGGCCTTCGGAAAGCGCCGACTGCATGTAGGTGGTCGCCGATTCGAGATCGGCGATGGCGCGGTCGAGCTTCTCGGCCACGCCTTCGAGCGCCGGCGCATTGGAGGCGCGAGCGGCGTCCGCATCGGCCTTGAAGTCGGCGATGAAGGCGGCAACCGTGGCGCCGCCCGACAGCGGCAGCTTGCGCATCACAAGGTCGATCGCCTGGATGCCGTTTGTGCCCTCGTAGATCGGCGCAATGCGGGCATCGCGCAGGAGCCTTGCCGCGCCGGTCTCCTCGATGAAGCCCATGCCGCCATGCACCTGGACGCCGAGCGAGGCGACCTCGAGGCCGATATCGGTGGCAAACGCCTTGGCTATGGGCGTGATCAGGCCGGCACGTTCGGACCAGGCTTTCGCCTCCTCGCCCTCGCTGACGCGGGCCATGTCGAGCGCCTCGGCGCAGGAATAGCAGATGGCGCGCGCGCCTTGCGTCAGTGCCTTCATGGTCATCAGCATGCGGGCGACGTCGGGGTGTTCGATGATCGGGCTCATGCCCTCGCCCTTGTGACCGGGCGCGCGGCCCTGGGTGCGGTCCTTCGCATAGGCCAGCGCCTTCTGGTAGGCGGTCTCGGCAATCGCCACGCCCTGCATGCCGACGGCAAGACGGGCGTTGTTCATCATCGTGAACATGCAGGCGAGCCCCTTGTTCTCCTCGCCGATCAGCCAGCCGATGGCGCCGGGCGTGTCGCCGAACCTGCCGTCGCCATAGATCATGGTGCAGGTGGGCGAGGCGTGGATGCCGAGCTTGTGCTCGAGGCCGGAGCAGAACACGTCGTTGCGCTCGCCGAGCGATCCGTCGTCGCCAACGAAGAATTTCGGCACCAGGAAGAGCGAGATGCCGCGGGTGCCGGCCGGCGCATCGGGCAGGCGCGCCAGCACCAGGTGGACGATGTTGTCGGTGAAATCGTGCTCGCCATAGGTGATGAAGATCTTCTGGCCGTAGATCCGGTAGGTGCCGTCGCCATTGGGTTCGGCGCGGGCTTTCAGCGCATTGAGGTCGGAGCCTGCCTGCGGCTCGGTCAGGTTCATGGTGCCCATCCACTCACCGGTCACCAGCTTCTCGAGATATTTCGCCTTCAGGTCATCGGAGGCGTGCTTTTCCAGCGCCTCGACCGCGCCCATGGTCAGCGTCGGGCCGATGCCGAAGGCGAGCGAGCCGGAATTCCACATCTCAAGCGCCGCCACCGAGAGAAGCATCGGCAGGCCCTGGCCGCCGAACTCCTCGGGTCCGGTCAGGCCGTTCCAGCCGCCGGCGATCCAGTTGTGGTAGAGGTCCTTCCAGCCCGGCGGCGTGGTGACCGCGCCGTCTTTCAGCACCGCGCCATGCTTGTCGCCGATCTCGTTGAGCGGGGCGATCTCGTCGGAGGAAAAACGCCCGGCCTCGGCCAGGATCGCATCCACGAGATCCTCGCCCAGATCGCCGAAACGCCCGGTTTCAAGCGCCTTGCGCAACCCGGCAACGGATTTGAGGGTGTGAGCGATTTCGTCTACCGGCGCACGATACATGTGATCTCCTCATTGCTGCCCGCCTGAGCATCACGGCGGGGTCCTGCCCGCCTCCATGGCTAAGTTGTTTTTACGTAAACGTCAATTTCAGACGTCGAACTTAGCGCGCAATCGTGGAGTTTCAAACATGTGAAAGAGGCCCGCCGCACCGCCTGGCCGGACCGGTGCCCGGAGCGGCACCGGACAGGGGCTGAAGCCCGGTTTTCGTCAGGCCTTGTAGATCATCCAGCCGGTTGTCGCTCCGGCGTGATCCTTGCTGGAATAGAAGGTGACCCGGTCGCCGCCGTCCTTCACGGACGTGCCCATGGCCTTTTCCGCATGACTCATCAGCTGGCCGGCGCCGTCGGCAAAGCTCGACATGACGATGCCGACCGACAGGGTGGCATGCCCGATGCTGCGTCCGGTCTTGGGGTGAATGAGCGGCTTGGATCCGGCGGCGACGCGGAGCCGGTCGACGGCCCGAATGATTTCCGCCTCATCGGCTGTATTGATCAGGAAGGCAAAGCGATTGCCGTCGAGGCGGGCGACAAGATCGCCGGCCTGGGTCGCCGTCTTGAAGAGGTTTCCGACATGGCGGACGGCGAAATCCCCGGTGCCCCTGTCGTCCGCTTCGCTGATGCGCTTGAAATCGTCAATCTCGGCATAGGCCAGGCCGCACAGCATCGGCAGTTCCGGATTTGCGTAGATGCGCGTCGCAGCCTTGTTGAAGGACCGGCGGTTGGCAAGGCCGGTCAGCTGATCCACAAATTTCATCCGCTCGAAATTTTCGATATCCGCCTTGACCCCGTCCAGCTGGGCCGCCTGCTGCGATGCCTCGGCCACCATGGCCTCGCTCCTGGACGCCTGGCGTTCGGTGGCCTGGCTCAGCTTCTGGATCGACCGGCTGAGCAATTCGGGATCCACCTCCCCATCGGCGGAAATGCTGCGGGAGGCTTCATCAATGATCTTGCCGTAGTCGACGAGAGAGGATTTTTCTTCCTCCAGCAGCGACATGAACGAGCTCATCTGGGTGCGCATGCGGTCGTTTGTCTTGGCGACATGCGTCTCCTCGTGGTGATGCGGGAGGTATTTCCTGCCCAGCTCATCGAGCGCGCGCTGGGACTTGGTTTTCCCCAGGCCGACGAATTCCTTTGTCAGTTCCGGGTTGGCGCCGGAATAGGCTTCATAAACAAGCTCGTAATTGCGCGGCAATCCGTCGATGCCCATCTGGTACATCGCGGTGGCGACGCGAAGCCCGACAGATGTTGCCGCTGAGGTTTGTTTGTTCATCAAAATCACTCATCGAAAAAGATGCATGTGAACCGATGTACAGGAAAAAGCTTGTGGGCTTGCTAAGCGAATAGCTTCAATTTGATCTTTGACGCATTCATTTGGCAAGTTCCGCTGCAAGAGAGGCCGATTGCGCCGCTGCGGTGCGGCTGCTAGAGCCGATCATCTTTAGATGGAATCGTTTGAACGCAGGGATTTCGTGATCTGGCAAGGAGCGTGAGGCGACGCGGCGCGAGCCTCGTTAGCCTCGCGCGACGCAGTCCAGGGCGTGAAAGACCAAGTTCAGGGGATTATGACGGGTTGTTTCTGGTCGAACTGCCCGTCTTCGCCAGGCTTGGACGTCTTTTCCGCGCCAGCGTCGTCAAAATCCTCGCACGATGCGCTGCATCGCGCTTGCGGTTTTTCCTCGCTGACACGAAATATCCTGTCCATCAAATCGCTTCCAGCTAAAGATGATCGGCTCTAGAGCATTTCCGGCGAAACCAGGATCGGCGAAATAGCTCTATCAGTTGTTTTCACGCAATTCCGGACGCGAAACCGGTTCCCACTTTCGCTGGAATTGCTCTAGAGCGGGCGCTAAAAACTGGACAGGTCATGGTGCGCATTCTCCCGATTTCCGATCCCGGCACGCTTGATGCCGCAATCGACGTCTTGCGGCGCGGCGAGCCCGTGGCGGTTCCGACCGAAACCGTCTACGGGCTGGCCGCCGACGCGACCAATCCGACCGCGATCACCGCGATCTACGAGGCCAAGGGCCGGCCGCGCTTCAACCCGCTGATTTCGCATGTTTCGGATCCCGAAATGGCAAAGGCGCATGTGACGTTTTCGCCGCTGGCAGAGCGGCTGGCCGAGGCTTTCTGGCCCGGCCCGCTGACCCTCGTCCTGCCGCTGAAGGACACGGCCAAGATCCATCCGCTCGCCACCGCCGGCCTTGGCACCGCGGCGGTCAGGATGCCCGAGGGCTTCGCGCGCGAGCTGATTGCCGGCTTCGGCCGGCCGCTCGCGGCCCCCAGCGCCAACCGTTCGGGACGTATCAGCCCAACCACCGCGCAACACGTGGCCGACGACCTGGGCGACCGGATCGGCCTGATCCTGGACGGCGGCCGCTGCCGGGTCGGGGTGGAATCGACGATTCTTTCGGTCGACGGATCCAGGCTCCAGCTGCTCAGGCCCGGCGGCATTCCGGTGGAGCTGATCGAGCAAGCCGCCGGTGCAGTGGTCGAACGGCCGGGTCCCCGGACCGAGGAAGGTCCTGTCATCGCGCCCGGCATGCTGGCCTCGCATTATGCGCCCGAGGCGCTGTTGCGGCTCAATGCAACGGAAGCCAGACCCGGCGAGGCGATCATCCGGTTTGGCGGGATTGCGCTGAAGGGCGAGGACCAGGCGAAGGCGGTGATGGATCTCTCGCCCTCGGGTGATCTGCGCGAGGCCGCCGCGAACCTGTTCGATCTGCTCAAGCGCGCCGATGCGACCGGGGCGACCGGGATCGCCGTGGCACCTGTTCCCGGCCACGGGCTTGGCGAAGCGATCAATGACCGCCTGGCCCGCGCCGCCGCACCCAGAAGCTAAAACCGGGCGCAGGGTTGTCGTCCGACCAGCGCCCGGATCAGCCGGTGAGCAGCGGCGTGTTGACGATCTTCTTGAACAGGGTCGTCATCGCATCGCTGATGCCTTCTGAAGGGCTCACTTCGAAGAACAGGTCCGGCGAGGCGCAGGCCTCCATCTTTTGCGGGATTTCGTTCTGGAACGGCTTGATCCAGCTGTTGTACCAGCCATTGGTCGGCAGCGGCAGATAGGTGGTGTAGAGGATGGCGATCTTGTAGCCCTTGTCCTTCAGCGCCTTACAATACTTGACGTCAATCGGCTCCTGGCAGCGGCCACCGGTCAGCCTTTTCGTGCAATCGGTCGGCTTGTAGCTGTCGCCAACCCCATCGGAGACGAAGAACAGGATCTTTTCCGGCGAAGAGGCCGTGAGACCGGAGCCCGGAGTTCCCATCTTGTCGCCGATCTGGGTGAACGCCCGGTCAAAATCGGTCTGCTGGTCATTGTCGTAGCCCTGATAGGGGATCGACATCAGCTCGACCTTGGCGGCTTCCTTCTTGGCCTTGGCCAGGTCTGTCGTTGATTTGACCACCTCGAGCAGCTTGGTGTCTTCAGCCTTCTCGCCGAAAGTATAGACCGCCATGTGATACTGGTTGGTGCTCTTGCGCGAATCCTTGGCCGTATCCATCAAAGCCGCGGCAGCCTGCGCCACGACGTTGATGCGGGTGGTCACACCAAGCTTCTTGGCAAGATTGTAATAGCTGTTCTTGTCTTCTTTTCCCTTGTTGACGATATGGCACGCGAATGCGCATTTGTCGGAGGTGTTTGAGACCATTGTCGCCACATCCGAGGGTGTGGCGCCGACGCCCATCGACGGGGTGTTGTCGAGTAGCAGATAGAAATCGCGGTAGATCTCGGTCTGGTATTCAACGGTGGCCTGGCCCGCGATCTGGATGAGGTTCTGTCCCAGGACCTTCGACAAGGTGGTCGGAACGGTGACCTTGTAATCCACGATGGAGTACAGTCGGCCGTTTTTCTTGACGACCTTTGCCGAGATTTCGTCAACCGTGAAATCGGCATCGTTTTCATGCTGGGCCTTGAAGAATTGCAGTGCTTCGGCAACGCCAACGACAATCTCGCCGTCTCCGGACATTGCCATGGCCTCCTTGACGCCGACGGAGCTTTCCGCGACCGCCGCCAGGGCGGCCGCATCGGCGGCCCCCTGGATCCTGCCCTTGATCGAGAGCGCGTTGGTATAGTCGAGCGCCAATCCTGCTGCGCCGATGACCGGTACAAGCATCAAAGCGGCGAGAATGCCGAAATTACCGGATCTGTCTTTGAGGAAGCGTAGCATGTCGGGGCCTTTCGTTCCTTCCGGCATTTACTGCAAACACTCTAATATTCACTGAATCTGATCAATTGCATTTGAGCCGCACGGCACACAGACCGGCCGGAAACAGGTTCCGCTTTTTCCTGATCCAGGCGTCCCCGCGATCAGCAACGGCAGCCAATGATTGCCGGCTGGCAAAATCACCGGCCCCTCTCGACTTGAGGGACATGCAAAGATACATGCTTGGACATGCCTGTTCCCTTGACCGCTCCCTCGCTGATCGACCGTTTCGTGGCCATCACCGGCGCACAGAACGCCCTGACCGCTGCCTCCGACATTGCTCCGCACCTGATCGAGCTGCGCGGCCTCTACAAGGGCGAAAGCCCGCTTGTGCTGCGCCCGGCAGACACCGGTGAAGTCGCGGCGATCCTGCGTCTCGCAAGCGAGACAAACACGGCCGTGGTCCCGCAAGGCGGCAACACCGGGCTGGTTGGCGGGCAAACACCGATGCCGGGCAAAGGCGAGATCGTGCTTTCGCTTTCACGCCTCAACAAGATCCGCTCGCTCGATACCGTTGGCCAGACCATGGTCGCCGAGGCCGGTGTGGTGCTTCAGCAGGCCCAGCAGGCTGCCAGCGAGGCCGGACTGCTGTTCCCGCTGTCGCTTGGATCGGAAGGCTCCTGCCAGATCGGCGGCAATCTCTCCTCCAACGCCGGCGGCACCGCCGTGCTTGCCTATGGCAACATGCGGCAACTCTGTCTCGGCATCGAGGCCGTGCTTCCCGATGGTGAGATCTGGCACGGCTTGCGGGCGCTGAAGAAGGACAACACCGGCTACGATCTGCGCGACCTCTTCATCGGTGCGGAGGGCACGCTCGGGGTGATCACCGCGGCGGTGCTGAAACTGTTTCCCGCACCGCGCGGGCACGAGACCATCTATGCCGGCGTCGACAATCCGGAGACTGCATTGCAGCTGTTCCGGCTGGCGCAGGATTATTGCGGCCCGTCGCTGACCGGGTTCGAGCTGATGCCACGCATCGGCATCGAGTTCACCACGCGCCATATAGAAGGCGTTCGCGATCCGCTCGGCGAACCGCATCCCTGGTACGTGCTGATCGACATCTCCTCGGGGCAATCGCAGGAGGCCGCTCGCGCCATGCTGGAGGGGCTGTTCGTCGCCGCCGATGAAAAGGGCCTGATCCGGGACGCGGCCGCAGCCGAAACCGAAGGCCAGCGCCAGGCCTTCTGGAAGCTCAGGGAATCGATGTCCTGGGCGCAGAAACCCGAGGGCGGTTCGATCAAGCATGACGTGTCGGTGCCGGTGGCGCGGGTTCCGGAATTCCTGGCAACCGCCGACACAGCGGTGCTGAAGGCGATGCCGGATGCGCGGATCGTTGCTTTTGGCCACATGGGCGACGGCAACATTCACTACAACATCTCGCAACCGCCGGGCGCGGACAGCCAGGCGTTTCTTGCCCGCTGGAAAGAAATGAACGAGATCGTCCATTCGATTGTCCTAAAATTGAACGGGTCAATCTCCGCCGAACACGGCATCGGACAACTCAAGCGGGATGAGCTGGCTGCCATCCGCTCCCCGGTCGAGATGGCGCTGATGCACCGGATCAAGCAGGCTTTCGATCCGAACGGGATCATGAATCCGGGCAAGGTCATAGCTTCCCGGTAACCTTTCCAAAACGGAAATGAGACGGTGGTCTTTCGCTAACCATCTCCAGAACATAGGTTTTCTTAACCCAAAACTTTAAGCCGACTGGAACGGCTGTCGGTCATTTTGCTTCGTGTGAGAGGGCGAAAAGCCCCGGATGAGAAGACCGGATAACCGGCTCTCAAGAGTTACAGAGGCGACTGACATGACCAATACCGTATTGAAGCCCGTATGGGCCGGGTTTGAACTGCGGCTCAATCCAGGCGATTTCCCGCAACGCGTGTCCTATGCATCACGCGACGAACCGGAAGAAGTCACAGTCACGCTCGACAGCCGCGGCGCTGTCGTCAAGAAACGGCTGTCGAAATCCGGCCTGCCGCTGTCCATCGCCCTGCCGGCGCGCGCCTTCAAGGGTGTTGCGGCACGGGCGATCGACCATGGCAACGGCACGGTGACGGTGACGCTGGAACTGCACCATACGGACACACAATTGTGCGTGCCGCTGCTGGTTGCCCACAATCTCGACGACATCGCCGCAGACTGGCGCGCCTGGTCGGAACTCTACGGATTGCCGATGCTGATGGTGGAAGCCGACGGCATCGCCCGTCCGCTCGATGACGGTTCCGCCCATCCGTCCGCAGCGACAGCCACCCGCCGCCGCCGGCACAGCCAGATCGCCGACCGGCGTCCGCGCTTCCTGGTGCGCCGTTCAACCGGCAAGCTTGGAATTCGCATGAAGATCGAAGGCCGCGAGATCATCGCGCGGCGATAAAGCTACCTCCATCAGCGCCCCACAATGCTGATACCAGAGCCCGGTCGCCTGCCCCACACGGGCGGCCGGGTTTTACTCATGCCAGAAACGCTATGCCAGGAGCGCTGCGACCAGGCCGAGGAAAACGATCAGACCGACCCGGCTGTTGGCCTTGAACAGCGCCAGGCACTGGTCGGCATCGTCGATATCGATCACCCGGATCTGCCAGCCGAGCATGACAACGGCCAGGGCGAGCCCGGCATAGGCCGGCCAGGCCACGCCGCTGAGCCAGAACGCCGCAAGCGCCATGGCGGCAAACAGCCCATAGAAGAAGACGAGCCAGATCTTGGTATTCTCCGCGAACAGGCGCGCGGTGGAGCGCACGCCGACAAGGGCGTCGTCCTCCTTGTCCTGATGGGCGTAGATGGTGTCGTAGCCGATGGTCCAGGCGATGGCGCCGGCATAGAGCAGCAGCGGCGGCAGCGCCAGTTCGGCAAACACCGCGGCCCAGCCCATCAGCGCGCCCCAGGAGAATGCCAGTCCGAGGAAGAATTGCGGCCAGTCGGTGAACCGCTTGGCGAAGGGATAGATCGCCACCACACCGAGCGAGGCGATGCCGAGCAGGATCGAGAACTCGTTGAACTGGACCAGCACCAGGAGGCCGATCAGCGCCTGGACGACGAGAAAGACCGTGGCGGCGAACCGCGAGATCCGGCCCGACGGCAGCGGCCGGGAGCGGGTGCGGGCAACCCTGGCGTCGATCTTGTGATCGACCAGATCGTTCCAGGTGCAGCCGGCGCCGCGCATGGCGATGGCTCCGGCCATGAACAGGAACAGGTGCCAGAGCATGAGTGTTGGCGACCAGACCGTGTCGACGTTGGCGGCGGAACTTGCGACATTGGCCGCCAGCGCCGCGGACCAGAAGCACGGCCACATCAGAAGCTGCCAGCCGATCGGCCGATCCCAGCGCGCCAGCTGGGCATGCGGCCACAGGGCGCGCGGCAGCACGCGGTAGACCCAGTTGCCCGAAGGCGCATCGGCAACGCGGGCGTTCTTCTCGGATGTCGCGTGTGGTCTGTTGGACATGCTCCGACTGTTGCCACCGAGGCGGTGACAGGTCAAGACGGCAGGTGATGCGGCATGATCTTTGGCGGCTACGCGCGGGCAGCTCTCGCCGGCTGCTGGAGATCGGCGACGAAATCGCGGCTGAAGGCCAGCACGGTTTCCAGGAACAATCCGCCGTCATGACCCTTGATCCGGTCGGTCAGTGCGGCGCGAGATATCTGGAACAGTTTCCTGTCGGCCGCCATTTGGGCGTCGAGCTGCCTGAACCCCATGCTCCACTGGGTGAACAGCCGGGTGTCGGCAGCCTGTTCAAGCACCACCATCACATTGCGATGCCTGTCATCCGCCTGAATCCGCCCGAAGACGCCGCGAACCGTTTTCGCTTCGCCCTCAAGGATCTGAATGAAGACCCCGTCGGCCCACAACAGCATGCCGGTCACGCCGTCACGCAGATTGTTGCGGCGGGAGACGGCGAGGATTTCCTGGATCCCGTCATCGGACAATTGCCGGGACGCGCCGCTGACATACAGCATTTGCAACATGAACTTCGCTCCCTCGGCGGTTTGTGGCGGCAAACGGCATCAAGACCCTTTGTCTCTCCCGATAATAGGGGAGAAAACCTTGCGGAAGCCTGAACCGGCAGCCCCCGGATTGTCACCGGATCGCGTTTTGGAAGCCGGCAGCCGTCAAGTTCGCTTGACCGTGGGCCCGTGATTTCTTAACCCAAGGCGAACTCGAACCAGGCTGCGCCAGCCAAGGGCCGGCTGATGGAGATTGACGATGATGAACGTGCTTTTGATCGGTTCGGGCGGACGCGAACACGCGCTCGCCTGGAAGATCGCCCAATCTCCGATGCTCGAGACGCTTTATGCCGCACCCGGCAATCCGGGCATCGCCGAGCACGCAACGCTGAGCGATCTGGATATTACCGATCACGACACCGTCGTCCGGTTCTGCCGGGAGAAGGAAATCGACCTGGTGGTGGTCGGCCCGGAAGCGCCGCTGGTGGCGGGGCTGGCCGACGCGCTGAACGAGGCCGGGATTTCCGTGTTCGGACCGTCGGCCAAGGCCGCGCAGCTTGAAGGCTCGAAGGGCTTCACCAAGGATCTGTGCGCCCGCGAGAATATCCCGACCGGCACCTACCAGCGCTTCAACAATGCGCCCAAGGCGAAAGCCTATGCGCGGGCGCAGGGCGCGCCGATCGTCATCAAGGCCGACGGGCTGGCCGCCGGCAAGGGCGTGACCGTGGCGATGACGCTGGACGAGGCCTTGGCGGCGATCGACGATTGTTTCGAGGGCGCCTTCGGCGAGGCCGGCGCGGAAGTTGTCGTCGAGGCGTTCCTGCATGGCGAGGAGGCGAGCTTCTTCTGCCTGTGCGACGGCACCACCGCCCTGCCCTTCGGCACGGCGCAGGATCACAAGCGGGTCGGCGACGGCGACACCGGCCCCAACACCGGCGGCATGGGCGCCTATTCGCCGGCGCCGGTGATGACGCCGGCGCTGATCGAGCAGACCATGGCCGAGATCATCGAGCCGACCATGCGCGGCATGGCGGCGATCGGCGCGCCGTTTACCGGAGTGCTCTATGCCGGGCTGATGATCGACGAGAGCGGGCCGAAGCTGATCGAGTACAATGTGCGCTTCGGCGATCCGGAGTGCCAGGTGCTGATGATGCGGCTCAAGGACGACATCCTGGTGCTGCTCAAGGCTGCAGCGGAAGGCGGGCTGGCGCATGTCTCGGCGCGCTGGAAGGACGAGGCGGCGCTGACCGTGGTAATGGCGGCGGACGGCTATCCCGGCACGCCGAAGAAGGGCACCGCGATCTCCGGCCTGGCGGCGGCGGAAGCAGGCGGCGCGAAAGTGTTTCATGCCGGCACGAAGCTTGAAGGCGACCGGCTGGTGGCCAATGGCGGCCGGGTGCTCAATGTCACGGCCCAGGGCGCCGATGTGACGGCGGCGCAGGCAAAGGCCTACGAGGCGGTCGACGCGATCGACTGGCCGGGCGGATTCTGCCGCCGCGACATCGGCTGGCGCGCGGTCGAGCGCGAGGCAAAAATTTAACTTCACGTTAACCGCTTCCAAAAACCGGATCGTAACGGCCCCTTGCTAGAGTGCACTCACCAGAACCGGAACATCCGGGAAGAGGAGTGTAGACAATGCAGAGATTGATCCTTGCCGCAGCGGTGTGCATGAGCGCGGGCACGGCCAGCGCGTCCTCGATCGAGCCCTACACCCCGAGCGCGAACACCAAGACGAGCATCGTCGAGATCGGCTGCCCGTCCTGCGCCCGCGAGGCGGCCGAGAAAGCCGCGGAAGAAGCCGAGATCAAGCTGGCGCCCGGCGAGCAGATTGTCGAAGTGCATGAAGTCGGCGGCAAGATGATGATCTACCGGACCGAAAACCTGCTGGGCGGCTCGCCGGTGACAATGGTGCGCAAGGCCAGCGAAGCCGATCTGATCGCGCTGGGCGTGGCCCCTGCGAAGGACAACATGGTCGCTGAAACGGACGCAACCGGGAATGGCGACGGCGACCGGCCGCAGACGGCGGATGCCGCGAGCGAACCCAAGCTGTTCGAACCGGTGATTGCCAACAGCGCGCCGGGCATCGACGCCGAGACGATGACGTCGGCTCTGAGCGACGCGCCGCAGGCGGAATTCGATCCGTCGAAATACGAGCTCCGGCTCAACTGACATCACCCGACAGGACGAGGCTCAACCGCCCGTCCCTGCCCCGCAAGCCCTCGTCCGGGTCCGCGATGGCACCCAGCCGGCACCCACCTCCAGGGGTTGCCGGCTTCGGGTATTCAAGCACACTCTCAGTAGATCAGCCGGCGATCTTGGAGAAATCGGCGACCGCGCCGGTGGC
>JAHJUC010000311.1 GCA_018829385.1 Alphaproteobacteria bacterium | reverse complement strand
CGACTTGACCTGAATACGGACGACATGCCCGCTTCCCGCAGCCATCCCCCGAAACCATTGATCCTGTCCGGGCGCGGCGTCACAGCCGTGCTGGGACCGACCAATACCGGCAAGACCCATTTCGCCATCGAGCGGATGGCGGCGCATTCGTCCGGCGTGATCGGGTTGCCGCTGAGGCTCTTGGCGCGCGAGGTCTACGGGCGCATGGTCGACAAGGTCGGGGTGAGCCATGTGTCGCTGATCACCGGCGAGGAAAAGATCACGCCGCCGGGTGCGCGCTATTCCGTCTGCACCGTGGAGGCGATGCCACAGGAAACCAATGCCGCCTTCGTCGCTATCGACGAGGTGCAGATTGCCGGCGATCTCGAGCGCGGGCACGTGTTTACCGACCGGATCCTGTCGCTGCGCGGCCGCGAGGAAACGCTGCTTCTGGGGTCGGCCACGGTGCGCGGAATCCTCGAGCAATTGCTGCCCGGGATCACCATCGTTGAACGGCCGCGGCTGTCGGAGCTGCATTATGCAGGCTCGAAGAAGATCACACGGCTGCCGCGGCGGTCGGCCATCGTGGCGTTCTCGGCGGACGAGGTCTATGCGATTGCCGAGCTGGTGCGGCGGCAACGCGGCGGCGCCGCGGTGGTCCTGGGGGCGCTCAGCCCGCGCACCCGCAACGCCCAGGTCGAGCTCTACCAGAACGGCGATGTCGACTACCTGGTGGCGACCGATGCCATCGGCATGGGGCTCAACCTCGATGTCGACCACGTGGCCTTTGCCCAGGACCGGAAATTCGACGGCTATTCCTACCGGCAGCTGACCGCGTCGGAATTCGGTCAGATCGCCGGCCGGGCGGGCCGGCATCTGCGCGACGGCACCTTCGGGGTCACCGGCCAGGTTCAGCCCTTGCCCGACGAGCTGGTTCAGCGGCTCGAAAGCCACGTGTTCGAGCCGGTCAAGATCCTGCAGTGGCGGTCCAAGCAGCTCGACTTTTCCACCCTGAACGCGCTGCAGGCCAGCCTCGAGCAGATCCCGGCGGTGCAGGGGCTGACCCGCGCGGTGCCGGCGGTGGACCAGCGCGCGCTCGAGCACCTGGTCAATGATTTCGAGGTGCGGGACCTGGCCAGCTCGCCGAAGAACGTCGCCACGCTGTGGGACGTCTGCTCGCTGCCCGATTACCGGCGCATTGCGCCGGCGCAACATTCCGACCTGATCGCCACGATCTATCGCGACCTGATCCGCAACGGATCGGTGAACGAGGATTTCCTGGCGGAACAGGTGCGCAGAACCGACGCCACGGATGGCGAAATCGACACATTGTCGGCCCGGATCTCACAAATCCGGACATGGACATATGTATCCAACAGACCTGAATGGCTTGCCGATCCGACACACTGGCAGGAAAAGACGCGCGAAATTGAGGACCGATTGTCCGATGCGTTGCATGAAAGGTTGACGAAACGCTTTGTTGACCGCAGGACATCTGTGCTCATGAGGCGCCTGAGAGAGAACGCGATGCTCGAAGCTGAAATCAGTGTGAACGGTGATGTCTTCGTTGAAGGTCACCATGTCGGACAATTGGCCGGATTCCGTTTCATGGCGGATACGTCGGCAGACGGGCCGGACGCCAAGGCCGTGCTGGCGGCCGCGCAAAAGGCGCTGGCGCTGGAATTCGAGGCTCGGGCTGCACGGCTGCATGCGTCTGGCAATTCCGACTTTGCCATCGGGGCCGACGGAACCGTGCGCTGGCTCGGCGATCCCGTCGCAAAGCTTGCCGCCGGGGACCACATCCTCAAGCCGCGCACCATCCTGCTTGCCGACGATCAGTTGACCGGGACGGCACGTGATTTCGTTGCCGCCCGCATCGACCGCTTCGTCAACCATCATATCGCCACCGTGCTCAAGCCGCTCGACGACCTGACCCGGGCCGAGGACCTTGACGGCCTGGCGCGTGGCCTTGCATTCCGGCTGGCTGAAAATCTTGGCGTCCTGTTCCGCCGCGATGTGGCCGAGATGATCAAGGATCTCGACCAGTCGGCGCGCGCATCCTTGCGCAAATACGGCATTCGCTTCGGAGCCTATCACATCTTCATGCCGGCGCTGCTGAAGCCGGCAGCGGCCGAACTGGTGACGCTGTTGTGGGCGCTGGCCAATGACGGTTTCTCAAGGCCCGGCTATGGCGACGTGACGCCGCTGCTGGCCGCCGGCCGCACATCTGTCGCGACCGACCCGGAGATCGACCGCGAGTTCTACCGTCTCGCCGGTTTCCGGTTCCTTGGCAAGCGCGCGGTGCGGATTGACATTCTCGAGCGGCTGGCCGACCTGATCCGGCCGGCGCTGCAATGGAAGCCGGGCACGCAAGGGGCGCGGCCGGAAGCCGCCTATGACGGCCGCCGGTTCATCACCACGACCGGAATGCTTTCCATTCTCGGCGCCACGCAGGACGACATCGAGGAAATCCTCAAGGGTCTCGGCTACCGCGCCGATGCGGTTCCGGCCGAGGAAGCGCAGAGCCACATCGCAGGCCTCGACGCGGCACAGGTGGAAGCCGCCGGTGCGGCTGGCACTGGGCCCGTGGTCGAGGTCGTTGTCTCGCGGACAGCGGCCGATCGTCCGCAAAAGCCGGTTTCACCGGCAGCCGAGCAGGCTGCCCCTGCCGACGCTGCAGCGGACGAAACCGTGAAAGCGACGGAAGAAGCACCAGTTGACGTGGCGGAAGCGCCGGCTTCGGGCGAAGAGGCCGGTGCGCAGCCGGCTGAGGGGTCCACAGACAGCGTTGCCGCTCAGGCGGAAGCACCGGCTGCGGAAGAAACCCCTGCAGGCGATGCGCCGAAGGCGGAGGCCGTGGAAGAAGCCGAGGCACCACGTCCGGTGTTGTTGTGGCGGCCGGGCGGCCGCCAGGACGGGCAGCGCAGTCCGCGCAATGCACCCGGCGAAGGCCGCGGTCGCCGCGAGAGTGGAAACCGCCATGCCCGTTCCGGCGAGAAGCCGGAAGGCGAGGGCGCAGCGGAAGGCGAAGGCCGGCCCAACAGGGGGCACCGCGGAAAGCCCGCGCATCAGGGCAAGGGCGGACCCGGCCGGGGCGGTCCCGGCAAGGGCGGGCAGGGCAAGGGCGGACATGGCAAGGACCGTCAGGACGGCGATGCCAATCGCGGCGCGCGCAGCAATGAGCGGCCACAGCGCAAGGAGAAGCCGATCGATCCGGATTCGCCTTTCGCAGCGCTTGCAGCCTTGCGCGACCAACTGAAAAAATAGGCCCCGACGCGATGGAGCAGGCGACGCGGCAGCGCATCGACAAGTGGCTGTTCTTCGCGCGCATCATCAAGTCTCGCACGCTTGCCGGCAAGTTTGCCGCCGGCGGCAACGTCCGGGTCAACAGCGAGAAGATCGACCAGGCGAGCGTTCTGATCAAGCCCGGCGACGTGCTGACGATCACGCTGGAGCGGCGCATTCTGGTGCTCAGGGTGCTTGGCTGCGGAGAACGTCGCGGCCCGGCGCCCGAAGCGCAACTGCTCTACGAGGATATCTCGCCGAAACCCGCCGCTGCGGGCGAGGCCGAACCGGTCGCGGCACGGCGGGAGCCGGGGTCGGGCCGGCCGACCAAGCGGGACAGGCGAAAAATAGATCAGTTTCGCAATGCGGATGATGACGCATGAAATTGTCTTGACCCGCGAGGTTGCGGAGAAGCTCATTCGCAAATCCGCCCCGCGAGGAGCGCGGTTTGTCCGCCGGCGCCCTGCTGCGGCGCTTTGCCGGCATCTGATGTCTTGCAATAAGGCGTCAAAGCCGGTACCTCACCGCCGTTGATCGCTACAGCTCCCGCGTCGCTTCCATGATCGCGAAGTTCGCTGCAGCGCTCTGGAAATGATGCATCTGCGGACAGCCGGACCCAAGCCGGCCGAACCGCAGTTGCAAGGAGCCTCAGGAGAGATGCATGACCTATGTGGTGACTGACAATTGCATTCGCTGCAAATACATGGATTGCGTTGAAGTTTGCCCGGTGGACTGTTTCTACGAAGGCGAGAACATGCTGGTCATTCATCCTGACGAATGCATCGACTGCGGTGTGTGCGAGCCCGAGTGCCCCGCCGAAGCGATCAAGCCGGACACCGAGCCTGGGCTCGAGAAATGGCTCGAGGTCAACACCGAATATGCCGAGAAATGGCCCAACATCACCATCAAGAGGGATGCGCCTGCCGACGCGAAGGAATTCGACGGCAAGGAAGGCAAGTTCGAGCAATACTTCTCGCCCGAGCCCGGCGAAGGCGATTGACCGCCCGAATCCGGGGTGAATATTGTTGCAATGCGGCGATCCGGCCTGTGCGCCGCCGCATGGTTAACCAAATCCTGAACTGTTTTTCCGCAGCCTGTTCGGCGGCTTGCGCAAATCATTGATTTACACCATTTTTTGTGATACATATCATATTACTGACATCTTCAAGGCGCCGTCAGGGCGAAACAAGAAGCAAAAACGGAAGCAAACGTCCCTTACAGCGGTGGCCCTTTCCTTGCAGCGCAAAGCTGTCGGATTGCCAGATTCCGCTCGGTAATCGACTGCGGCTTTTTGACTTGTCTCGCTCTTGAAAGCGTTGTCAGTGCGATGCGCCTGCCGGCCGTCGCAGGACCGGTCCGGGCAAGCCATGCCCGGCTCCCAGTGTCCGTTTCCGTAACAGGGAGTTTTGAAAACGCATGACAACCCAGCAGAAAAAGCCTTCACAGAGACAGGGTTTCAAGACCGGTGAATCGATCGTTTATCCAGCCCACGGCGTTGGACAGATCGTTGCAATCGAAGAACAGGAAGTTGCAGGCCACAAGCTTGAATTGTTTGTGATTGATTTCGAAAAGGACAAGATGCGTCTCAAGGTGCCGGTCGCCAAGGCGTCGACAATCGGCATGCGCAAATTGTCGGAAACAGATTTTGTCGAGCGCGCGCTCAAGGTTGTTCAGGGACGCGCCCGGGTCAAGCGGACCATGTGGTCGCGCCGCGCGCAGGAATATGATGCGAAGATCAACTCCGGCGATCTGATTTCGATCGCGGAAGTGGTTCGCGATCTCTATCGCGCTGAAAACCAGCCGGAGCAGTCCTATTCCGAGCGCCAGCTCTATGAAGCGGCACTTGACCGGATGGCCCGCGAACTCGGCGCCGTCAACAAGATGTCCGACACCGAGGCCGTGCGCCTGATCGAGGTCAACCTCAACAAGGGGCCGAAGCGCGGCAAGGCCAATGATGAGGACGGTGCCCAGGAGGAGGCTGCCTAAGCTTCCACCCGTCATCGTCAAGTTCAAGCCCGGGCCGTCCCACGCGCCCGGGCTTTTTTGTTCAGGCATGCGAGAGCCTGCGGTGTTTTCGGCCATTTCCGCCGCTTGGACGCGCGGCATCCGCCGGTCTGGCGCAAGCCGCCGGCTACAGCGCCGGGCATCCAATTGAATGCGCAAAGGACGCTGTGGCACCTTGAAATGATGCATCTTCGTTATTGCTCAACTGGATCCAATTGAGCGCGCCATGCATTGCCATACTTCGGGTATGCGGTCCGCTTCAATTCCACCGGATATCCCGGAGACAGCACCTGGCGCCATACAGGTCTCCCGGCCCGGATGCGCGGCTGAGGATCGGCGATACCTAGGGTATGGAGCGGTTGACAATGACGCCGCCGGTCCGGATTTCATGGAACTTTCTGCATTCAGATGACTTTCCCCTAAAGCGCCACGCATCCGGTCGGATGCGCAAGGGTCGCTGCAAACTGTTGAATGAATGCATGAACGTTATTGCTCAAATGAAACGGCCTGAGCGTGACGTGCATCGGGGCCGGGTTTGCTGCAGGGAGCGGCTGTCCGATCACGGATATGTCATCAGGCGTGATGATCCATTCGGCAATGCCCCACGTAGACTCGGACAATCAGTCGATAAGACCGGAGGGTGGCATGAAAGCGATTTCCGCAAACAGGCAGATGGTGCGTGCCGCAATGGCTGCGCCCTATCTCGAACGGGAACAGGAACATGACCTGGCGGTCCGCTGGAAAGACAAGAAGGACCAGGACGCGCTGCACCAGATCACCATGGCGCACATGCGGCTGGTGATTTCCATGGCGGCCAAGTTCCGCAACTTCGGCCTGCCGATGAACGACCTGATCCAGGAAGGCCATGTCGGCCTGCTGGAGGCGGCCGCCCGGTTCGATCCCGAACGAGAAGTTCGATTCTCGACCTACGCCACCTGGTGGATTCGGGCCTCCATCCAGGACTACGTTCTGCGGAACTGGTCCATTGTCCGCGGCGGCACCAGCTCGGCCCAGAAGGCGCTGTTTTTCAATCTGCGCCGGCTTCGGGCGCGGCTTGCCCAGGACGATCCGAGCCTCCCCGAAAGCGCCATTCACTCCCAGATCGCCAATACGCTTGGCGTACACGCCAAGGATGTGGAGGTGATGAACGCGCGCCTGTCGGGATCGGACTCGTCGCTGAACGCCCCGATGTCGAACGGCGACGATGGCGCCTCGTCCGACCGCATGGATTTTCTCAGAAGCGACGAGCCGCTGCCCGACGAACAGGTCTCGACGATCATCGACGAGGAACGCCGCAACATCTGGCTTGACGACGCGCTCAACACGCTCAATCCGCGCGAACTGCGGATCATCCGCGAACGGCGGCTGAGCGAGGACGGAGCAACGCTTGAATCGCTTGGATCAGAGCTCGGCATCTCGAAGGAACGGGTGCGCCAGATCGAGAACCGGGCTCTCGAGAAACTCAAGGCGGTGCTGACGACAGAGACACCCGAGATCGCCAGCCTCTGACCAGAGCCGGAGAGCCCGCGGGGGGTGTATTTCGCCGCAGGTTCAGCGGTCGCTGACGATCTTGACCTTCTGGCCGGGCGATACCACTGAGCCGGACGGGATCGCATTTAGCAGCCTGAACAGCTCGACCTTGCGCTCGACGCCTTTCATCCTCGCGGCCAGCGAAACCACCGTATCGCCGGGGGCGACGGTGACGATCCGGATCCGCAACGGCTGCAATTGCCTGATTTCAGTGGCCGACATCCTGCGGAACCCGGACCGCACGACCGAAGCCGTGGGCTCGAGGTCGCGGCTGCCGCGCGGAGCAGCGGTCAGGAACCGATAGATCCGGTCCTTCAGTCTCACCACCGTGATATCGAAATCCCAACGGTCGGCACTGGCGCGTGCGGTGGCGGCGGGCAATCCGTCGATGCGGGTCGGCCTGATCGAGGAGGGATCCAGGCCGGTGACCCAGCCGCTTGCGATATAGTCCGTCAGGGACTGGCTGCTGTCGTCGGTCACGCCGTCAAAGCGGATCGCCAGATCTCCGGGGCCCGTTGCCATGACGGCGTCGGCATTGTTGTCGATCCTGAAACCCGCCGGAACCCTGAACCTGATCCCCAGCACAGGGTGGAGGAATTCGGTGCCTCGGACATAGCCCTCGTTCGGGCTGTCGCCGAACAGCAATCCATCAATGCCCTCGAGATAATAGTCGCGGCCGCGGTCACCCACGCCTTCCATCCCGAACGCCCTGGCATGGTTCTTGGCAAGCTGCACCCGCTGGGGTGCGTTGGGGTGACTTGCGAGAAAGTCGAGACTTGAATCCGATTCGGGGTCGACCGAACTGAACTGCTGATTGGCATTCATCGATTCAAGGAACCGTGCCGCCGCATAGGGGTCGTAGCCGGCCTCGCCGAGCATTCTGACCCCGATGACGTCGGCCTGCAGTTCCTGGTTGCGGGAGAAGGCGGCGAGCGACAGCTTGCCGCGGGCAACCGCGCGCGCGCCGTCGATGGAATTGGCGAACAATTCCTCGGCCACCTGGCCGGCAATCTCGACCTCCTGTTCGCGGCGTTGCCGTTCCAGGCCGTGATTGGCGGTGACGTGCGCCATTTCATGCGACAGGACGGCCGCCACTTCCGAGGCGTCATTGGCGAGCGCGAGCAGGCCGCGGGTGACGTAGAGATAGCCGCCGGGCAAGGCGAAGGCGTTGACCGCGGGCGAATTGAGAACGGTGATGCGATAGGCCTGGCTCGGATTTTCCGAGACGAGCGTCAATGCCCCGACGATGCGCGCCACCAGCCGCTCGGTCTTGGCGTCACGGAACTCGCCGCCATAGCTGGCGATGATGCGCGGGTGCTCGTTGGCGCCAATGCGGGTGCGTGGATCGGAAGCACCGGCCTTGTCCGCGGTCTGCGGTGTGTCGGACGGCCTTACCGTGGGCTCATAGACATCGACCCCGAGTGTCTGGCAGCCAAACAGCAGCAGGCCGCCCGCCGCCACCAGCGCGATGCGAAGCTTGTTGCCGATTGCCGTTTTGGTTTCTGTGCGGGGCGCAGCGATCTTGGCCATGGTCCGGATTGTTTTCTGGTCATCTTGATGCCGGGACGGAAGCTGAAAATCTCACAGGCCGGAACTCAGGCTCTGGTCTATCCCAATTTGCGCCGCTTCTCCAGTGGCAAACACTCGCGTCGAAATTGTGGCGTCGCCTCAGTTTTTCGCTGCACCGCCAAGGTAGGCTTCCAGGTCGGGCAGATCGCGGCGTTCGAAGAAGCCCGCGGCAGGCGCGTCGGCGGCAATTCGACCCCTGGCGATGAACAGGATTTCACCGGCTGCGGCGCGGGCCTCATCGGGGTCGTGCGTGACCATCAGCACGGTTGCGCCGACCTCGGCGCGGATCTCCAGCATCAGGCCGAGCATGTCCGCGGCGAGGCCGGGGCCGAGACCATCAAACGGCTCGTCGAGCAACAACAGCGGACGGCGGCGGGCGAAGGCGCGGGCCAGCGCCACGCGCTGCCGCTCGCCGCCCGACAAGGTTGCCGGCATCCGCTTGCCGAAACCCGCGAGGCCGACCCGTTCGAGTGCGTTCTCGACCTGGGCCCAGGCGGCTGCATCGAGCCGCAGCGAAGGGTTGAGGCCGAGGCCGATATTGGTGCGGATATCGAGATGGGCAAACAGGTTGTTGTCCTGAAACACCATGGAGACGCCGCGTTCGGCGGGGGCAAGACCGGTCACGTCGCGGCCGTCAATCCGGATCCGGCCGCTGTCGGGTGTCAGGAAGCCGGCGGCGAGATTGAGAAGGGTCGACTTGCCGGCGCCGGAGGGCCCGAGAATGGCGGTGACGGTTCCCGGCTCCCGCCGGAACGAGAACTCGGCGCCGAGATCGCCGATGCCGTAGACAACACCGTCAAACGCAATGGCTGGTTCCTGTGTCATCGCAGTCCGCTTCCGTTCCGGTTGCCGAGCCTGTCGGCGAGGATCATCAGCCCCATGGTCAGGCCTCCCAGGAGCAGCGCTAGGCCGGCGGCGTCGCTGGTCCGGTAACTACCCAGCTTCTGATACAGCAGCCAGGGCAGGGTGACGATCCGGTCGCTGCCAAACAGCGCGATCGCGCCCAGATCGCCGAGCGACAGGGCCACGGCGAAGACGAAACCGGTCGCCAGGGCCGGCAGCATGGCCGGCATGTCGATCTGCCAAAGCCGGTTGAGGCCGACAAGGCCCAAAGACATGGACAGCCGTCCATTGCGTTCCATGGTGCCTTGATGCGCGGGCTCCATCACCCGCATGACGAAGGGCAGCGCCATCAGCGCATTGACCAGAGTGATCACCGCCAGGGGTGCCAGCAACTGGCCGGTGCCGCCGCCAAGCATCAGGAACCATCCGGCGCCGAGAACGACGGGCGGCACCAGAAGCGTCAACGATCCGGCCGCGCTCGACAGCCCCGCAAGCAGGCCCATCATGGCTGAGCCGGGCCGGGCGTCGGCCGAATAGCGGGCCCGCACCAGGAGGCTCGCGAGCATGACCGACAGCGATGCCGCGGCAAGGCCGATCAGCAGGCTGGTGGTTGCGGCGCGCCAGAACAGGGCGTCGCCAAGCAGGCGCGACATGTCGGCGTTCAATCCGGAAACGAGCACCGCAGCCATCGGCGCACCGACAAAGACGCCGCCCAGCCCGATCAGCATTGCATCAGGGACAGCATGCACGCCGCCGCTGACATCCGGGCGGTTGCTGGCGCCGCCCTTGGTGTCGCCGGCCTCCGTCGGCGCAGAGATCAGCTTGAGAGCGAGCATTACCACCAGGGTCAGGCCGACCTGGATCAGCGAAAGCAGCACCGCCCGGCCGGGATCGAAGTCGAAGCGCAGCGCCTGGTAGATGGCGACCTCCAGCGTGGTCGCCGCGGGGCCGCCACCGAGCACCAGCACCAGCGTGAAGGAGGTGGCGCAGAGCATGAACACCAGCCCCGCCGCACCCGCCGCGGAGCGGCGCATCGCCGGCCATTCGACGAGGCGGAACAGCGAGAGGCCACCCATTCCCAGATTGGCGGCGGTCTTCCAATATTCCGGCGGCAGGCGTTCCAGCGCCGGCAGGATCAGCCGGATGGCCAGCGGCAGGTTGAAGAACACGTGGGCGATGAGAATGCCGCTCAGGCCGTAGATCGAGAACGGGGTTTCGGCACCCAGCAGGCCGAGGCCCTTGTTGGCGATACCGTTGCGGCCCCAGATCTCGATCAGGCCGAGGGCGGCCACCAGCGGCGGCAAGCCAAGCGGCACGGCAAACAGGCTGATCAGCCAGCGCCGCCCCGGAAAGACGGGGCGGCGGGCAAGGGCACGGGCCAGCGGCACCGCGAAGAGCAGGCTGAGAAGGGTCGAGAGACCCGCCTGCAGCAGGGTGAACCGGGTGATCCGCAGCAGGTAGTCGCCCTGGCTCGACGACACCCCGGTTCCACCACCGTGGGAGAGAAGAACCGCAAGCGGCGCCGCGAGCGCCAGGCCGACGCACAGCAGGGCGGCAATGCCTGCCACCCGTGATGTGCGATGTTCGGCCCGGGTCAGCATGGCGGCCGGTTCAGCGGCTCATGGCGCCGAGCCATTCCTCGATCCAGGCGGCGCGGTTCTCAGCGACCTCCTCGGGCGAGTAAAGGAAGGTTGTTTCGGGCGAGACCAACTTGGAGAACGCTTCCGGCAGATCCATGGTGACGGGAGCCGCCGGCATCATCCAGTTGTTGGTGGGAATCTCGTTCTGGAAGCCGGGCGTCATCATGAAGCCAAGGAACTGGCGCGCCAGCTCCTTGTCGGGTGCGTTGGCGAGGAGGCCCGCGACCTCGATCTGCAGGTAATGGCCTTCGGAAAACTCAGCCGCCTGGTAGCGGTTGGTTTCCTCGGCGACCATGTGGTAGGCGGGCGAGGTGGTGTAGGACAGCACCATCGGCGCTTCGCCCGAGGTGAACAGGCCATAGGCTTCCGACCAGCCCGGCGTCACGGTCAGCACGCGCTTCGAGAGTTTCTGCCAGGCCTGGGCGGCGTCTTCGCCATAGACCGATTTCATCCACAGCAGCAGGCCGAGACCCGGTGTCGAGGTGCGCGGATCCTGGATGACGATCTTCTGCTCGGGATCGCCTTCGACAAGTTCTTTCAGGCTTGCGGGCGGTGTGCCGATCGCCTCACTGTCATAGATCACGGCGAAGTGGCCGTAATCATAGGGGATGAACACGTCGTCGCTGAAGCCGCCGGGGATCTGGACCGCCGAGGTGTCGAGGCCGTGTGCCTCGAACAGACCGGTGGCCCTGGCTTCCGCGACCAGGTTGGTGTCCAGTCCAAGCACGATGCCGGCCTCGGCCTTGTCGCCCTCGAGCTTGAGGCGGTTGAGGAGAGCAACACCATCGGCGACGCCGACCCATTTGAGATCGCAGCCGCACTCGGCTTCAAAGGCTGCCTCGATCTTCGGGCCAGGGCCCCATTCGGCAATGAAGCTTTCGTAGGTATAGACCGTCAACGCCTTGTCGGCACTGACGGCCGGCGTTGCGATGAAGGGAAAGAGGGCTGCCAGGGCAGAAGGAAGAAATCGATATTTGCGCATTGCTTGCGCCTCCTTGGTTCGAAAAACAGGAATAGGCGCGATGTGCACGTCTAATCCCTCCGCCGGTACAAACCGGATCAGGTTCTTCGGGTTGACCATCTGGTCTCTCAGCATGGCAAATGCCAGGCACCCCGTTAGAGCGAGACAAGACATAGAATTTCTTCCAGACGCTGGCAAGTGCGCGCAAAGCTGCTATTGGCATGCGCCATGAGCTCAAATTCCACTTTTGCCATCCTGCTCGGCGGGGTGCTCGAGATTGACGACCGCGTTCTGGCGCTGACAGAGGGCGCGCGGGCGATTGCCGCCGATGGCGGCATCGTCCATGCGCAGGCGCTTGGCCTGACGCCCGAATTGTGGGTCGGCGATTTCGATTCGACCTCGACCGATCTCACCGAACGGCATGCGGGCATTCCGCGGCTGCCGTTCCCGGCGGAAAAGAATTTCACCGACGGTGAACTGGCGATCGAACAGGCGATCGAGCGTGGTGCTGCGCGGCTGATCCTGATCGGCTCGTTTGGCGGCGCGCGCACCGATCATGCGCTGTCGCACCTGATGCAAGCCGTCACATTGGCCGAGCGGGGGCTGGATGTGGTGCTGACCTCCGGCGTGGAAGAGGCGGTTCCGCTGTTGTCGGGGTCGCGGGAGCTCGATCTTCCCGCAGGCTCGCTGTTTTCGGTCATCGCGTTTACCGCGCTCAATGGCCTCAGCCTGTCGGGAGCGAAATATCCGCTCGACAATGCCGATATTGCATTTGGCGCGTCACGCACCATCTCGAACGTGGCCGAGGGCCGCCTGACCGCGAGCCTCGGCTCCGGGCGCGCCCTCATCGTCGCCCGCCCTCATGATTTTTCCGGAGCCTGAGCATGGCGCCTCCCATTCTGAAACTCGACGACATCAAGCTTTCCTTCGGCGGAGCGCCGCTGCTCGACGGGGCCGAGCTGCAGGTCGAGCCGGGCGACCGGATCTGCCTTGTCGGCCGCAACGGCTCGGGCAAATCGACACTTCTGAAGATCGCCGCCGGACAGGTCGAGCCGCAATCGGGCGAAATCTTCCGGCATCCGTCCTCGACCATCCGCTACCTGCCGCAGGCGCCGGATTTTGAAGGCTTCTCCACGGTTCAGGCCTATGCGGAAGCGGGTCTCGGGCCAAGCGATGATCCGCACAGGGTCAGCTATCTTCTCGAACATCTCGGGCTTGACGG
>JAHJUC010000310.1 GCA_018829385.1 Alphaproteobacteria bacterium | reverse complement strand
TTTCCCCGGAAGCACCGTCAAGCGCCTGAACCGAGAGGAGCTTGTTGTCCACCCCCATGATCTGAACGGTGCAGGTCGTACAAACACCCTTGTCAGGCGTTGACTTGACCGTCAGATCGAAGGCCTTGGTCACAGCCTTGGTGTCCTGGGCGAAAGCATGCGTCACCCAACCATAGTTGGCGGAGGTCTCGACATGGGCAGGTTTGGTCCCGCCACCGCCGGCGGCCGCAGCCGCCATGATCAGCGCCGGCGCGCCTATTCCCAGGATCATTGCCTTGGAAAGCACCGTTTCGTTGTAGATGATGGAAACCGCTGCTCCGATCACAAAAAACAGCGCCATTGCGCCGAGACTGCAGAGAACGGGGACCAGAATGTCGTTTCCACCCGCCAGCCAGACCTCGATGGCGCCGCTTTGCAAGCCGTGCGCCTTGTCGATGAGGCTGGGAGCGATCCCGCCGAAGCCGCCTGCCAGTACAATTCCCAAGCGTCCCATCACCGCCTCCGTCCTGATGACTGCAACCTGCGCAGCAATCACGCAAGCCAGTCTGTTTCGACGGCCTTGAGTCTAAACCCGGAAACGGTGGTATTAGGTGTGAAAAAACCGTGATTAAGGGCGATGGGCGGCTCCTCAACTAGCGGAACAACGCGTCTCCCTGCTCGTCGATGATCTGGCGCGCCTTGCGATAGGTCGCCGCCTCCACGTCATCGCGGCTCGAGAAGATGTCGGCACGGATGAACTTGTGCTCCCTGGCGGCCTCGCCTTCGCCCTTGACGATGCGTCCGGCCAGCCGCCACTGCCCGCCCTCGGCCATCGGCTCGGCATAGATCAGGCAATCCTTGTAGCTATCGGGCTCGTTGGCAGCCTGCGGCGGACCGGATGCGGACCTGCCGCCGAACAAGTTGCGGATGCTGTCCATAATGCCTGCCATGCCATGCTCCTCACTGTCGCGATCAAACGGGTTGCCGGCGCCGGAGGGACGGACTTCACCCTTCCGCTCCCGCCGACGAATCTGGTTGCACAAGTGTCACGTCAGGATCACACTTGGCATTTATGGCTTGCCGCCATAGGCGACGGAAAGCCGGGATGCGGATGCGTGCCGATGTATCCGCCAGGCACCTTTTTAGGTCAACTGCAGGGAGAAAGTCCATGAAAGACCAACGCGTTCTCGACATGCTGCATCCAATCTCGCGCCGTTCCTTGCTGGGCGGGCTTGCCGCCACCAGCGCTCTGGTCATGGTGCATCCGTTCACCGCGCGCGCCAATGCCAACCAGGCGCATCTGCGCATCATGGAAACCACCGACCTGCATGTGCATGTGTTCGCCTACGACTATTATGGCGACAAGCCCAATGACACGATGGGCCTCGCCCGCACCGCATCGATCATCGACCAGATCCGCGCCGAAGCGCAGAACTCGATCCTCGTCGACAATGGCGACTTCCTGCAGGGCAATCCGATGGGCGATTACATCGCATACGAGCGCGGCATGAAGGAAGGCGATCTCCACCCGATCATCGCCGCCATGAACGTGCTCGGCTATGATGGCGGAACGCTGGGAAATCACGAGTTCAACTACGGCCTCGACTTCATGTTCAAGGTAATCGGCGGCGCGAACTTCCCGATGGTCTGCGCCAACCTCGCCAAGGGCGCGCTGGCCGAAAACCCGCGCGACGACGACCTTTTCCTCAAGCCCTACATGATCCTTGACCGCACCATCAAGGATGGCGCCGGCGCCGAGCATCCGATCAGGATCGGCCTCATCGGCTTTGTCCCGCCGCAGATCATGACCTGGGACGCCCGTCACCTGACCGGCAACGCCGCCACCCGCGACATCGTTAAGGCCGCCGAGGCCTGGGTGCCGCAGATGCGCGAGGAAGGCGCCGACATCGTCATCGCCCTGTCCCACTCCGGCATCGGCCAGCAGGAATGGGCGGAAAACCTCGAGAATGCGTCCGTGCCGCTTGCCGCCGTCCCCGGCATCGACGCGATCGTCACCGGCCACAGCCATCTCGATTTCCCCGGCCCGAAATTCGACGGCGTCGCCGGCGTCGACAACGCCAAGGGCACCATCTCCGGCAAGCCGGGCGTCATGGGCGGCTTCTGGGGATCGCATCTCGGCCTCATCGACCTGATGCTCGAGCGCGACGGCAACGCCTGGAAGATCGTCGGCCACACATCCGAAGCACGGCCGATCTACGAGCGCGTCGACCGCAAGGTCAACGCGCTGGTGGCCGACAAGCCCGAAGTGTTGGCCGCAGCCAATGCCGACCACGAGGCGACGCTCGCCTATGTCCGCACCGCCGTCGGCAAGACGTCCGCGCCGCTGCACTCCTATTTTGCGCTTGTTGCCGACGACCCGTCCGTGCAGATCGTCAGCCAGGCGCAGACCTGGTACATCACCGACATGCTCAAGGACACCGAGTGGAAGGATCTGCCGGTGCTCTCCGCCGCAGCCCCCTTCAAGGCTGGCGGCCGCGGCGGCGCCGACTACTACACCGATGTGCCCGCAGGCGACATCGCCATCAAGAACGTCGCCGACCTCTACCTCTATCCCAACACCGTGCAGGCGGTGGTGATCACCGGCGCCCAGGTCAAGGACTGGCTGGAAATGTCGGCCGGGATCTTCAACCGGATCGAGCCGGGAGCGAAGGATGCGGAGCTGATCAACGGCGAGTTCCCGTCCTACAATTTCGATGTCATCGATGGCGTGACCTACCAGGTCGACCTCACGCAACCCGCCAAGTACACGCCCAAGGGCGATGTGCAGGACGCCGCCGCCAGCCGGATTCAGAACCTCAGCTTCAACGGACAACCTGTTGATCCTGAGCAGAAATTCGTGGTCGCCACCAACAACTACCGCGGTGGCGGCGGCGGCAACTTCCCCGAGATCGGCCCCGACAAGGTGATCTTCCAGGCGCCCGACACCAACCGCGACGTCATCGTTCGCTACATCATCGAGCAAGGCACCATCAATCCCTCCGCCGACGCCAACTGGAGCTTTGCTCCCGCCGAAGGCGCCACCGTGCTGTTTTCGACCGGCCCCAAGGCCAAGGACTTCGTCGAGGGCGTCAAGGGCGTTGCCATCGAACCGGCCGGCGAAGGCGCCGACGGCTTTGCCCTGTTCCGCATCACCTTGTAGCCGGGCTGTCCGCATCGCTCTCCCGGCAGGTTCAATCGGCCGGGAGAGCGATGCCGCGGCGGCGCCCCCTGCCCCTTGCAGCATGATCGCGAAACCGCACTGAATCTGCTCGCGCCTTAGCAATTTGATTACCGC
>JAHJUC010000309.1 GCA_018829385.1 Alphaproteobacteria bacterium | reverse complement strand
GCGGGCGGCATCGACAACCTCATGCACGCGATCCCGTTTCAGCAAGTCGATGGGTTTGCGCCCGTCCAGGACCGGATTTTGCTGGATGAGCCAGAGCCAGGCAACACGGTGGCTTCCGGCAAGTGCAATGACTTCACGAAGACCGCGCGCCGGACGGCCATCGACAAATTGCTCGACAGGGTAGACATGCTTCCTAGTGCCTTTGAGCAGGCCGATGACATCGTCATCATGTTGCCATCGATTGAGCGATGAACGGGCGATCCCGTAGGCGCGGTTCAACTCCGTGGCGCCGGCAACCGTGCCGGCCCAGCCCTCCAACTTGCGTGATGCAGCCATTTCATCAAGGGTCCGTTCGCCAATTTCTGCCGAGACGATGGGGCCAAGGCCTTCGCCTTTCGACGGTTCAATTTCTTTTGGGACTTCCAGGGCCAATGATCCGTGCCGCCCCCGCCGAAAGCCTTCAACCGCACGCCGAACACGTTGCATCAGTTCTGCGCTGTGCGCGTTGAGTTCCTGCCGACGCTCGTTCGGCAATCCGGCCATAAGCTCTGCCATCTCGCCGGCGATCAGCGCCGACAACGCCAGCGACGCTTCGCCAACAGTCTTTTCGGTTCTGAGTGCGCTGGAAACCTTGGCCGAGACCCGCTCGGCGATGCCGTCGCTGTCCGGACTTCCGGTGAGGGTATTTGGATCAGCCATGATTTGCACTCCATATGATGGTTTACATCAATATAGGAGTGAACGCCCCATTTGTCCAGAATGTCCCGTTTGCCCCATTTCTGTTCTGGCGCGAGCGGCTTGTTCTTGCACTAAAACCGGTCCCGCAGCGAAAACCAGGTCAGCGCCAGGAACAGCAGCGGCTTGCGCAGCCGGTCGCCGCCGGGGAAGGGGCCGACCTTGAGGTTGCGCATCACCTCGAGATCCTCCGAACCACCCAGCACATGGTCGGCATAGAGCTTGCCGCAATAGTTCGACAGCATCACCCCGTGGCCGGAAAACCCGCCGATCGAGGTGACGTTGGGCATCACCTCGCGGACAAAGGGCCGCCGCGACAGCGTGATCCCCACCGAGCCGCCCCAGGCATGGGTGATCTCGACGTCCTTCAGCGCCGGGTAGAGCTCGGAGATCTGCCGGCGGATATGGCTCGATATGTCGGTCGGGTTGTCGGACGTGTAGGCCTCGCGCCCGCCAAACAACAGCCGCCCGTCCGCGCTCTTGCGGAAATAGCGCACCACGAAGCGCGAATCGTCGACCGATTCCCCGCCCGGGATCACCGGGCTGTCATCGCCAAGCGGCACCGTGGCGCCGATGAACGAGCGGATCGGCATCACATGCGCCGATGTCACCGGCTCCAGCCCGTCGATGAAGGCGTTGCAGGCAATCAGCGCGCGTCCGGCGACGATGTCGCCGGCGTCGGTCTTCACCGTTACCTTGCCGCCGGTGTTGGAAATCGCCCGTGCCCGCGTGTTTTCAAAGAGCCGCGCGCCGGCTGTCGAGGCCGCCCGCGCCAGCCCGATCACGTATTTCAGCGGATTGATGTGGCCCGTCCCCGCGTCATGGGTGCCGCCGTGATAGCGCGTCGAGCCGAGGGCTGCGGCAAGTTGCTCGCGGTCGAGAAACCGCAGGCCCTCGTAGCCGTACTCGTCGGTCATGATCTTCACGTGATCGCGGTAGTCCTTGACATAGCCCGGCTTGTGCGCCGCCGAGATCTGGCCGGGACGGAAATCGGCGTCGATGTTGTGCGTGGCCGAAAAGCTGAGCAGGTGCATCTTCGCCCGCTCGGCCACGGCAAACTGCGCCTTCGCGTTGTCGCGGCCGAAATCCGCCTCGCTTTCCTCCACCCAGGCCCGCTGTCCGGTGCCCAGCTGGCCGCCATTGCGGCCCGAGGCGCCGTCGCCGAAGCGCGCGCCTTCGATCAGCACCACGTCCTTGCCGCTGGCCGCCAAGTGATAGGCCGCCTGCAATCCGGTGAAGCCGCCGCCGACGATCACCACGTCGGCGGTCGCGGGTCCGGGCAGCGAAGGGTAGGCGGGGCGTTCGCCGAGCGTGGCCTCATGGAACGAGATGCCCGGCGCGATGGGGCTTTGGTAGGTCATGGCTTGCATTTCTCAGACGTTGAGCAGCAGGAACTCGCGTTCCCACGGGCTGATCACCTGCATGAAGGTTTCGAATTCGCCGCGCTTGACGCCGGCATAGGTGTTGATGAACTCCTGGCCGAACACCTGGGCAAAACTTGGTTCGCTTTCCAACAGCGACACCGCCTCGAGCAGCCCGCGCGGCAGGTCGACCGAGCCTTCGTTAACCGACTGGTAGGCGGGATCCGATGGAACGATGCCATTGACCATGCCGAGATAGCCGCAGGCCAGCGACGCCGCCAGCGCCAGGTAGGAATTGGCGTCCGATGAGGGCAGGCGGTTTTCCACCCGCCGCGCCACCGGTTCGGAATGCGGCACCCGGAACGCCGTCGTCCGGTTGTCGTAGCCCCAGGCATTGTTGACCGGGCAGGCCATGTCCGGCGTCAGCCGACGGTAGGAATTGACATAGGGCGCCATCATCACCAGCGCCTTGGGCACGTAGTGCTGCATGCCGCCGATGAAGTTGAAGAAGGCCTCGCTCGGCTCGCCGTCGGCCTTCGAGAAGACGTTCTTGCCAGTCTTGGCGTCGACCACCGACTGGTGGATATGCATCGCCGACCCGGCATATTGCTGCATCGGCTTGGCCATGAAGGTGGCGTACATGCCGTGCTTGATCGCAGCCTCCCGGATGGTCCGCTTGAACAGGAACACCTGGTCGGCGAGCTCGATCGGGTCGCCGTGCCGCAAGTTGATCTCCAGCTGCGCCGGGCCTTCCTCGTGGATCAGCGTGTCGATCTCCAGCCCCTGCTTGTCGGAGAAGTCGTAGATGTCGTCGACCAGCTCGTCGAACTCGTTGACGCCGGCGATCGAGTAGGACTGCCCGCCGGTGATGGTCCGCCCCGAACGGCCCCGCGGCGGCTTCAGCGGGTAGTCCGGATCGTCCGACTGCGCCACCAGGTAGAATTCGATTTCCGGCGCCACCACCGGCTTCCAGCCGCGTTCGGTGTAGAGTTCCACCACCCGCTTGAGCACGTTGCGCGGGGTGTAGCTGACCGGATCGCCCTTGGTCGTGACCATGTCGCAGATCACCTGCGCCGTCGGATCGGTTTCCCACGGCACTACCGACAGGGTCGACAGGTCCGGCATCAGCTTCAAATCGCCATCGAGCGGGTCATAGCGGAAATCGCCGGTCTCTTCCGGGTATTCGCCCGAGATCGTGTGCCGGAACACCGCCGAGGGCAGCGACAGCGAGGTGTTGGAGGTGAACTTCGACGACGGCATCATCTTGCCGCGCGCCACGCCGGCGAAATCGGGCGTGATGCACTCTATGTCCTCGATGCCGCGGACCCGGAGCCATTCGGTGGCCTGGGTCCAGTTGGCGACACCGCGTTTGATGTCGAGATACTTTGGCGCGGCAGCTTGCGCCGGTTTGGTTGAAGCCGGCTTGCCGGACTTGCGGGGTGCCATAAATCACCTTGGTTTGATCAGTAATGGCCGGATCATAAAGCTTTTTTGCCGCAGCACCAGCCACCTGCGCCGACACCGGCCCTGTGCGGGCACCCGCATCGGGCGTCATATCACCGCAGTCTTGCGAGATACCGGCCGCATGCGCGTGCGTTCCGGCGGCTGCATCCTGCGGTCTACCTCACAAATTCGAGCATGTACGTTCAGGTTGCCTTAACCCCGTTCTGCCAGCATGTGATGACGGGGAGAGGCGCCCGCCATGTGTCGGCAGCGGTGCGTCTGCATGATGCAACCCTGCTCTTGGCGGTCCGCGCGCGCCGCATGTTTTAAGTCATTTCGGCAGGAACCACTCATGATCATCGACCGGCTGCTCGCCCGCTTCTCCATCCAGACCAAGGTGGTTGTCTTCATCATTCCGCTGATCGCCGGAATGGCCGGGCTGGCCGCAATCAATCTGTACACCGGCAACCTGCTGGGCGAGCGGTTGACTGGCACAGGCGCCAGCATCGAGACCCTGAGCGGCTTCAAGGAAGCCTATGCCGGCATGACCAACTTCCTCCACGACCAGAACGAGGAGAAGCGCGCCGCGGTGATGCAGAGCCTCGATTCGCAGCTTCAGCGGCTGGAAAAGATCCTCGAGCTGGCCGAGACCGAGACCGAGACCGCGGCGATTGCCAGCTCCCGCGCCGTGGCCGAATCCCTGCGCGGCGATGTCGACGCGCTTTGGGCGCTGCACAACGAGGTCACCGGCATCCATACAGCCTTTGATGACACGCTCGGCGAACTTGGCAATGCCCGCGAACGTCTCGACGCCACCATTCTGACCGTCGGCGCGGAACTGGCCCGGGCCGAGGACGAAACCAAGACCCTGCTGCGCGCCGCCGACCAGCTCGGCAACGGTGCCCAGGCCGTCGTCAAGATCTCGAGCAGCATTTCCGGCGCCGCGACGCCGGAAGAGGCCTTCGCCGCCGCCGACGATCTCAAGCGCGAGATCCGCAAGATGGCCAAGGACCTGCCCAAGGTCATTCCCGCCGACAAGCCGGCGCTCAAGAGCCTGCTGAGCGACAATCTCGAGGGCCTGCTCGCCGCCCAGAAGGCCGGGGTTGTCAATGAGGCCGGCATGATCGAGCTTCAGAAATACGCCAATGCGCTGCGTCCCTCGGGCATCATGCTGCAGGGGCTTGCCTCCCAGGTTGCCCGCGACGCCACCCTCAAGTTCGGTCAGCTCGATGAGGAGATCCTCATGGGCCAGCAGATCATCACCGACAGCCGCGATTTCCTTGAGCATCTCTCGGCCCTGGAGCTGTCGATCGTGCATTTTCTCGGCCAGCCCGACGCAACCCGCGGCGAGGATGTCGCCGCCAAGCTCAGCCGTGTCGACCAGAGCATCCAGCTGATCGCCTTCTCCAATGGCGGCGAGACCGTGATGGAGGCGATCGGCCCGACCTGGAGCGCCAAGTCGGTCACGATCCCGGCGCTGATGGCCGACCTGATCGCGAAGAAACAGGCCGAGACCACCCTGTTCATGGCCGCTTCCGAGCGCATCGACCAGGCCTGGAGCAGCGTCGTCGACTTCACCTCAAGCCAGCAGAACGGCGCCGAAGCCGTCAAGGACCGTGCCTCCGGCATCACCCTGTCGGCTGCCCTTGTCGGCGGCGCCTTCGGCCTCGTCGCCGCCTTCATGCTGATCGCCGCGCTGAAAGGCCCGATCCGCCGTCTGGTCCGTGCCATGGGCGATGTCGCCTCCGGCGATCTCGATGTCGAGGTCACCGACTCGTCCCGCGCCGACGAGATCGGCGAGATGGCCCGCGCGCTCGACGTCTTCAAGATGAACGCCATCGACAAGATCCGCATCGAGGGCGAAAGCGAGAAGGAACGCGAGATGGCCGCCCGGGCGCGCCAGCAGTCCGACACCGAGAAGGCTCAGGCCGACGCCCAGGTCCGCTTCGCCGTCGAGCAGCTCGGTGCCGCGCTGCGCGATCTGTCCCAGGGCAATCTGGTCTCCACCATCGACACCCCCTTTGCCGGCGAGCTTGACAGCCTGCGGCTCGATTTCAACGGCTCGATCGAGCAGATGCGCGATGCGCTCAGCCACATCCGTGACAATGCCCGTTCGATCAGCTCCAACAGCGGCCAGATGCGCTCGGCCGCCGATGACCTGTCGCGCCGCACCGAGCAGCAGGCAGCCTCGCTTGAGGAGACCGCAGCCGCCGTCGACCAGATCTCGGCCACCGTGCGCACCGCCTCGGGCCGCGCCGCCGACACCGACAAGCTGGCCGGCGAGACCGCCAATGACGCCCGCGCGTCGGGTCAGATCGTCGCCCGCGCCGTCGACGCCATGAGCCGCATCGAGGAAGCCTCGGGCAAGATCGACAGGATCATCGGCGTCATCGACGAGATCGCCTTCCAGACCAACCTGCTGGCCTTGAATGCCGGCGTCGAGGCGGCCCGCGC
>JAHJUC010000308.1 GCA_018829385.1 Alphaproteobacteria bacterium | reverse complement strand
GGCACGATGCCGGTCGGATTGATGGTCGCGTGGCTGCCGTAATAATGGTTCTTGATGTGATCCATGTTCACGGTCGAAGCGATGCCGGGCATCTGGTAGAGTTCGCGCAGGTAACCGGACAGTGCCGGATAATCGGCGATGCGGCGGATGTTGCACTTGAAGTGGCCGACATAGACCGGATCGAACCGGACAAGTGTGGTGAACAGACGCCAGTCGGCTTCGGTCAGGCTGTCGCCGGTCAGGTAGCGGTTGAGACCGAGGCGCTCGTCGAGCATGTCGAGCGTGTCGAACAGTTCGGTGACATGCTCCCGATAGGCATCCTGCGTGGTGGCAAAGCCCGCCTTGTAAACGCCGTTGTTGACCTTGTGATAGACGATCTCGTTGATCTCATCGATCTCCTCCCGCAGCGCCGCGGGATAGAAATCCGGCGCTGGTTTGGCGATCGCGTTGAAGGCCGAGTTGAACATGCGGATGATTTCCGCCGATTCATTGGAGACGACGGTGCCTGTCTTCTTGTCCCACAGCACCGGAACCGTCACCCGGCCCGAATAGTCCGGCTTGGCCGCGACATAGACCTGCCAGAGGTAGTCCGCATCGCCCAGATGATCCCTGGTGCCGCCGTCGCGCTCATGAAATTCCCAGCCGTTCTTGCCCATGTAGGGATCGACGATGGAGACGGAGATGGCTTCTTCCAGTCCCTTGAGCTTGCGGAAGATCAGCGTCCGGTGCGCCCAGGGGCATGCCAGCGAAACATAGAGATGATAGCGGCCGGCCTCGGCGGCGAAGCCGCCGCCGCCTGACGGTCCGGGCGAACCATCGGCCGTCACCCAGTTGCGAAACGCGGATTCCGAGCGCTTGAAATGACCGCCTGTTGATTTCGTGTCGTACCAGACGTCCTTCCAGACGCCATCTACCAGCATTCCCATCGGTGTTCTCCTTTGACCAGAGACATAGGCCGCCCATGCGCAAAAGCGAAGCCTATAGGGGTGAACGGTGCGTTTTGCATTGGACGACAGGGAATTGCTTTGCTATGGGCGAAGGGCAAAGAGGAAAACCGGATGCCTGCCACGGCCTTGCGACGACGCTGAACAGACTGCCAACGCGCTTGCCGCGCGATCCATCATGTCTTGTCGTCTCATCCGGATCTTTCCCAATGTCCATCCACGATCTCGTCTTTCTCACCGAAGACGCGTCTCATGACGCGGCCATCAACCATATCAACGAAGAAGCATTCGGTCCGGGCCGCTTTGTCCGGTCGTCCGAAAGGGTGCGGGAGCAGGGGCCGCATGACCGGAGGCTATCCTTCGTCGCCGCCGACCGGGGTGAAGTCATCGCTTCGGTGCGGATGACGCCGATCCTGGCCGGCACGGTGGCCGGCCATCTGCTCGGGCCGCTTGCCGTCCGGCCGTCGCACAAGAATCTCGGTATCGGCCGCGAGCTGGTGCGTATTGCGCTGGCCGCCGCGAAGAAGTCCGGCAGTCCGGTTGTGCTGCTGGTCGGGGATCCACCCTATTACGCGCCGCTCGGGTTCAAGCCGACCAAGCCCGGCGCGCTGACGATGCCCGGGCCGTTCGACCCGCATCGGCTTCTGGTGGCCTGTCTCGGCGATGTCGATGCAATGGCGCTCGAAGGCGAGATCCGGCACCGCGACCTGGTCTGACCGGATCAGTCGGGCATTGGCCGGAACTGGCCGGCGGGCCGGTTTTCCACAGGCTGTTCCACGCGGTCGCCTGACCGGAATTCACTGCCTTCCAGCCATGCAGGGAGCGGTGTTTTCGCTCGTCCGGAACGCGGGGTTCGGACCGACGCGGGGGCGTTGCGGCAGCCCAAAGGTTGCACTGCAGCACGAACCACCCTAAGTACACCACATGACTTATCTAGGCCAAAAAGCCGACGACCTGTCTTCTCCGGCCCTTCCCTACGCGAAAATCTGCGTTATCGGCGCCGGATCCTGGGGGACCGCACTGGCCTCCGTGGCGCGCCGCGCCGGCCGCAAGACGGCCATCTGGGGACGAGACCGGGCGACGATCGAGGCAATCAACAGCCGCAATGAAAATCCCCGCTACCTTCCGGGTATCGATCTGCCGGAGGGGATCCGCGCGACCACCAACATGGCCGAGGCGCTGGCAGGGGCGGAAGCCGTGCTGCTGGTGACGCCGTCGCGGACCCTGCGCGACATCTGCATGCAGATGCGTCCGCACCTGGCGGATGGCGTGCCCATCGCGCTTTGCGCCAAGGGGATCGAGGCAGGCACCGGATACCTGCTCAGCGAGGTGGCGTCGGAGATGCTGCCCGGCCATTTGATCGGAGCTCTCTCGGGACCGACATTCGCCACCGAGACCGCACTCGGCCACCTGACCGCGGCGACGATCGCGTTTCCGTTTTCCTATGCCGACCGGCTCGATACAGGTTCCAGCCCGGCGGCGCGGCTGGCGCTCTCCCTGGGCTCGGAATTCTTCAGGCCTTACATTTCCGATGATCTGGTCGGTGTGGAAGTGAGCGGCGCGGTCAAGAACGTCATTGCCATTGCCTGCGGCATGATGACAGGCGCCGGCTACGCCGAAAACACACGGGCGGCGCTGATCGTCCGCGGCATGGACGAGATCAAGTCCCTTGCCGACGTGTTCGGCGGGCGCCGCGAGACTGTGACCGGGCTTGCCGGCGCCGGCGATCTGACCTTGACCTGCTCGTCGCAGACATCGCGCAACATGTCGCTCGGCGTGCAGCTCGGCAAAGGCATTGCGCGCGACCGGTGCTTCGACGGCAAGCCCGTGGTGGTGGAGGGCGAAGTCAACTCGCTGTCGGTGATGGACCTTGCGCGGCGGATGAACATCGAGATGCCAATCTGTGAGAGCGTGTACCGGATTTTGCACCAGGGCGCGGATGTGCGCGAAACCTTCGCCGAGTACTGGTCGCGCCCGATCCAGGGTGAACGGCGCGGCCTGGCGATTTCCATCGACCACCCGATCGCCATGGCAGCGGAGACAACCCAATGAACATGCAATCGCCAAAGACAGTTCCGCTGCGGGGCGCTTTGAAGGACCGGCAATTCGTGCTGGCGACCGACCTCGACGGCACGTTTCTCGGCGGCAGCGACGAAGACCGCCGGAAGCTCTATGACTGGATCGAAGCCAACCGGGAAACCGTTGGCCTGATTTTCGTCACCGGCCGCGATCCGCAGTTCATCGGCGAGCTGTGCTCGACCAAGGACGTGCCCTGGCCCGAATATGCGGTCGGGGATGTGGGGACGACGATCGCCACGGTGTCGCCCTCGGACGGCGTGTCGCCGATCCTGCATCTCGAAGAGGAGATCGCGGCGCGCTGGGGCGAGGCGGGCGAGAGCGTCCGCGCCAGGCTTGACGGCCACCCTGGGCTGAGGCTGCAGCCGACCGATTTCCGCTACCGCGTCAGCTACGATCTCGATCACGCGGCATTCGATCGATCCGCCTGTTCGATCATCGAGGAAATGGGGCACCAGTGGCTGATTTCCGACAACCGCTTCTTCGATGTGTTGCCCGATGGCGTGAGCAAGGGACCGTCGCTGCGCAGGCTGGTGGATTATCTGGAACTCAAGCCGGGCCGGGTTCTGTGCGCCGGCGACACGCTCAACGATCTTTCCATGCTCGAATGCGGTCTGCCGGCCGTCGCGGTGGGAAATTCGGAACCTTCTCTCGTCGAGCGCGTTGCTCATCTCGAGCACCTTCATATGGCGCAGGCGCATGGCGCGGCGGGCATACTGGAGGCTATTCGTGCGTTCGATATGCACGATCTACCAAAAGGATACTGACTACATGGCCAGCGATCTTGTCATCGTTTATCACCGCCAACCCTACGAGGAAGTCGAAGAAGACGGAAAGATCGTTTTCAGGGAAAACAAGAGCCCGAACGGCATCGTCCCGACCCTGAAGGGGTTTTTCGGACGGGTCGAAAAGGGCGCCTGGATTGCCTGGAAGCTGGCTGACGACGCCGCCAATCCGGATTTCGAGCGCGTCATCGAGATCGAGGACAGCTACGGCAAGTACTCGGTTACACGGTTGCCGCTGACGCCCGGCCAAGTGTCGAGTTTCTACCATGTCACCTCGAAGGAGGCGTTCTGGCCGATCCTGCATTCGTTCAAGGAACGCTACAATTACGACCCGGTCGACTGGCCGACATTCCGGGAGGTCAACTGGGCCTTCGCCGAAGCCGCCGCCGCGGAAGCAGCACCCGGCGCCGTGGTCTGGGTGCACGACTACAATCTGTGGCTGGTGCCCGGGTATCTGAGGAAACTCAGGCCGGACGTGAAGATCTCCTTCTTCCACCACACGCCGTTCCCTGCGGCCGACATGTTCAACGTGCTGCCGTGGCGTCGCGAGATCGTCGACAGCCTGCTTGCCTGCGACGTGATCGGTTTTCACATCCCGCGCTACGCGGTGAATTTCGTCCACGTGGCGCAGAGCCTGCTGGAGGTCGGATCGGTGGTGCGCAAGGACGTCAATCCGGATTTCATCTGGGAAGGGACCGCCCTGTCCGACCGGCGGGTGCCGGAGTCGGTGCAGTACCAGGGACGCACGATCCGCATTTCAAGCGCGCCGGTGGGGATCGACTGGGACTACATCCAGGAACGCGCCACTTGCGAGGAGACCCGCGACAGCGCCGTCGCCATCCGCTCGGAACTGGGCGACTGCAAGCTGATCCTTTCGGTCGGACGCACCGACTACACCAAGGGCGGGGTGCAGCAGCTCGAAAGCTATGAGCGGCTGTTGCAGACGCATCCGGAACTGCACGGCAAGGTGCGGCTGATGCACGTTTCCGTCGGCGCCAACCGCTCTATGGCGGCGTATGAGGAAATCCAGGGCGAGATCGAGCAGGTGGCCGGCCGCATCAACGGCACGTTCGGCTCGTTCGAATGGCAGCCGGTGGCGCTGATATCCACCGCGATCCCGTTCAAGGACCTGATTGCCTACTACCAGCTGGCCGATGTGTGCTGGATCACACCGCTGGCCGATGGCATGAACCTGGTGTGCAAGGAATATGCTGCGGCCCGCACCGATGGCGACGGCGTGCTGGTGCTGTCCGAGTTCGCCGGCGCATCCGTGGAGCTCTCCTCGGCGGTGATCACCAACCCGTTCTCGCACCGGTCGATGGACATGGCGATCGAGCAGGCGCTGGCGATGCCGGAAGAGGAACGGCGGCAGCGCATGTCGATGATGCGCGAAACGGTGAAGCGCTACGGCATCAAGGCCTGGGCCGAAGACCAGATGAGTTACTTCTCCAGCGAAGAGCTTCTCTCCAGGGCAAGCTGACCGGCCAGAAAGCCGGTCCGGCGGCGTACCCAACCGCGAGGATCAGCGACCCTCGCGGAACCAGGTGGCGCCGAGCGCCATGATCATCAGCGCAAGTCCCAGGAACCCGCCGAACAGCGGCACCGACCGCACGCCCTTGAGCACGCTCTCATTGCTGGCGCGCAGCCCCATGCGCTCGCCTGCATCGATGCGCGCCGAGCGGGTCGGCAGGATCTGCGGCAGGTCGGTGGCGGCTGCATTGACGCGTCGCGTCAGTCCGCCGCTTTCCGCCGAGAGCGGTTCAATCACCTCGGTGGTGGAAACGGTTGCCCGGAACTCCGGCGCGTCGACCGCGCCGACATGGGCGAGCGCGCGCAGGTCCCCGGACGTGACTTCCACCAGGCCGGGCTGATCGAGCACGAGTTCGGCGCGGAACAGGCCGTCGCCGGCCGGCGCGAGGATCACTTCCCGAGTCTCGCCGGAGGGAAGCTCGATGGTGGCCGGGTCGGTGGTGTCGCCCATGGTCTGGCGTTCGATCACCAGGGTGCGGCCATTGGCGATGGCGCGCAGGGCCTCCTCTTCCAGCGACGGCTCCTTCATCAGCCAGTGGGCGATGCGCCGGTAGAGCGAGACATGCGGTCCGCCGCCTTCGAAGCCGCGCGCCCAGAGCCAGCCGTGATCGGACAAGAGCATCGCCACCCGGCCTTCACCGTAGCGGTTGAGCACCAGCAGCGGCTCGTTGTCGGCGCCGCGCATCACCACATCGCCCTGGGCGTCGCGGACGCCGACGGTGCGGAACCAGCGGCCCCAGTCCGGCGGCTCGTTCAAGCCGCCCGGCAAAGTGCGGGTCACCGGGTGGCGCCTGCCGTCGTCCGACAGCCGCGGATAGTAGCCCGCAGCCGTCACGGCGCCGGTCGGCACCGCCGGAAGCGCCGGCGCCAGTGGGGTTTCGGCGATCGATTCCACCCCGGAGAGTTCCGGACCGGCGGCAACCAGAAGCGCGCCGCCGTCTTCCACATACCGTGCGATGTAGTCGTAATACAGAACCGGCAGCACGCCGCGGTTCTGGTAGCGGTCGAAGATGATCAGGTCGAACTCGTCGATCTTCTCGACAAACAGTTCGCGGGTCGGGAAGGCGATCAGCGAGAGTTCGGAGATCGGCGTGCCGTCCTGCTTTTCCGGCGGGCGCAGAATGGTGAAATGCACCAGATCGACGGAAGCGTCCGACTTGAGCAGGTTGCGCCAGGCGCGTTCGCCTGCATGCGGCGCGCCGGAAACAAGAAGCACCCGCAGGTTTTCGCGAATCCCTTCGATCAGCGTGACGGTGTGGTTGTTGGCGGTGGTGACTTCGCCATCCAGATCGTCGACGGAGAATTCGACGATGTTCTCGCCGCCGCGCGGCAGGTTGAGATAGAACGGGGTTTCCTCGCCGGCATTGGCGGTTTCCGTCGCGATCTCCTCACCGTTCACCCGGACCGTGACATTGACCGGGCCGCCGGGCGATGCGGCGCCGTCCTCGCTGACGCGGTAGACGATTTCCTGGTCTTCGCCGACGATGCCGAAGCGGGGGCTGCGGACGATGTCGACCCGCCGGTCTCTCTCGTCAGCATCGCCGACGATCAGGCCGTGCAGCGGTGCATCGAGACCGAGTGCGGAGAGCGAGCCGGGCACGTCGTGGACCTGCCCGTCGGTGATCATCACCGCGCCGGCAAGCCGGGAGCTCGGCACATCGCGGATGCCCGAGGCCAGCGCCTCGAACAGGCGGGTGGAGGGCGACTGCGCATCGGGATCGGTGACAGCCTCGATGATGCGGGTTTCGAAGGCCGGGTATCGCGCGATCCGCTCGGTCAGCGCCTTCAGCGCCGCGTCGGTGCGGGCGGCGCGGTCGGCGTTCATCTGGCTCGGGCTGCGGTCGACGACGATGGCGACCACGCTCGAGACCGGTTCGCGGTCCTCGAAATTGGCGACCGGGTTGGCCAGCGCCAGCACCAGGGCGGCGAGCGCCAGGGCGCGCAGCGCTGCCCCGCGCATGCGCTTGGCAATGGCCCAGCCGACCAGCAACAGAGCCACAAGGGCAATTGCCAGTATCGCCGGCAGCGGCAGGAACGGGTCAAACGCCAGGCTCATCTCATTGCCCCAATCGTTCGAGAAGTGCGGGGATATGGACCTGGTCGGCCTTGTAGTTGCCGGTCAGCATGTACATGACGATGTTGACCCCGGCGCGGAAGGCGTATTCGCGCTGCCAGGGGTCGGCCGGAACGGTCGAGAACATCGGAAAGCCCTGCTCGTCCACGGCCCAGGCCGCGGCCATGTCGTTGCCGGTGAT
>JAHJUC010000307.1 GCA_018829385.1 Alphaproteobacteria bacterium | reverse complement strand
TCCACCGCATTGGCGCCGGTGCCGCGCAGCCAGCTTCCCAGCACGCCGGGGGCAGACAGCTTCATGCCGTTGATATCGGCAATGCCGGTCAGCGGCTTCTTGGTGTAGATGTCATAGAGATCGGTCGCGGTCAGCCCCAGAACCTTGAGGTTGTGGCCTTCCCACTCGTTGCGGAAGGCTTCGTTGGTTTCCAGCAGCTTCTCCATCACCTCGAGCAGGACCGGCGGGTTTGCCGTTGCGAACGGGGTGTTGGTGGAAACCTGGCTCAGCGGCAGCTTTGCCGCCTCGAGGAAGGAAAACACCCAACCCACATCGGTGATGCCTTCTTCAACGGAACTCAGCGTCGCGTTCGCCTTGTAGAGCGTGCCGCCGAAGGCCTCGTTCCACTCGATCTTGTAGTTGCCCTTTTCAGCGAGGATCTCGTCGGTGCGCGCCATGAAGTGGGTCTGGATCATGCCCACCCACGGCACCACCGTGGGGTGGCTCGAGGCCACCGTCAGGTTGATCACTTCCTGTGCCGACGCGGCATGCGGCAGCAGCAACATGCCTGCCGTCATCATTCCCAAAAGCTTTTTCATGTTCTCTCTCCCAATTGTTTTTCAGGCCAAAGTGAAAGTCTGGCTGGAATAGTCGAGCCGGACGGTGATTGTTCCCTCATTGATGAGCCAGGGCCGGACGTGAAAGCTGCGGGCTCCGCTCTTGTGCATCGGGTCGCGTTCGGCGATGGCGATTGCCTCCTGCCGCGAGGCCGCCCGCACCACAACCATTCCTTCACCCTCCCAGCTCTGCTCGTCGTCGCTCCACATCGGACCGGCTGCGAACATCACGCCGTCGCGTTCCAGGCCAACCTGGAACGCAAGATGTGCTTCCAGGTGCTCGAAGACCGGTCCCATGCCGTTCGCCGGTTTCGTGAATATGGCGTAGAGCTGCTTCTGCAGCATGGCCTGGCTTGCTTCCATCACGGCGGCGGCCGGCACCGACGTGATCTTCTCCTGTTCGCTCATATGTTCCTCCCCCTGTTGCAGCCTATTTGGATGTCTTTGCCGCCAGCTCGGCGCGCAGTTCGGCGCCGTGCTGGTCCAGCGTCGGCGGTGGCGTCACATGCAGATCGGCCTCGCCGTCAAAGCTGTAAGGAGGCCGCACGGTCGTGGATTCGCCCATTTCGGGATGACTGGTCTTGACCGCCAGCTGCAGATGCACCGCCTGCGGGTCCTCCAGCGCCTCGTTGGAATCGTAGGCCGGCGCATGCGGCACCTCGAGAGCCAGCAGCTTGGCGCACCATCCACCGCGGGTGTCCGTCTTGAAGATCGGCGTGAAGATCGCGATCATGTCATCCTGATGCCGGATTCGGTCGAGACGATCCGCAAACCGGGGATCGGTTGCCAGCGCCTGCTGGCCGGTGGCTTCGAGAAAGCCTTCCCAGAACTTCGTCGGCGAGGACATGTGGATGGCGATCCACTTGCCGTCGCTGCATTCGAAGGTGTAGCTCTGCGACACCACCGGGCGCGAGAGCGGCCCCATGATTTCGCCTTCCGAGAAATAATGCGTGAAACTGTCGAGGTTGAAATGCGCCATCGCCTCCAGCATGGAGATGTCGATGCGCCTTCCCTTGCCGCTGCTGCTGCGCTCGAGAAGGGCCGCCAGGATTGCCGTTGCCGCGTACTGCCCGGTGACCGCGTCGGCGATGGCAGGCCCGATGACACGCGGATTGGAGGGAGGCGTCAACAGCCTGAGATAACCGCTGGCGGCCTGTGCCACGGTGTCGAAAGCGGGACGGTCTCTTGACGGACCGGACTGGCCAAATCCGGAGATCGCACAGTAGATCAGCCTGGGATTGATCTTGCGCAGGTCGTCCTCGCCGACCCCGAGCTTCTCGGCGACACCGGGACGGAAATTCTGGATGAAAACGTCGGCGGTGGCGATCAGCTGGTAAAGCGTTTCGAGATCGTCCGTCTTCTTGGTGTCGAGCGCAATCGAACGCTTGTTGCGGTTGTAGGTCTGGTAATGCGGAGAATAGAGCCCGCCCTTGAAAGCGCGGAACGGATCGCCGGTGCCGGGCCGCTCGACCTTGATGACATCGGCGCCGAGATCGGCCAGATGCAGGGCGGCAGCGGGGCCGGTGATATAGGTGCCGAGCTCGATCACCCGGATGTCCTTGAGAATCTTGACCATGGGTGCGCCCTACGCCTTTGTCTTCGGATGCGATGCAGTTGCACCGTCATAGCCAATCGCCAGATCGGCCTTGTGCGACATGATGAATCCGATCGAGCGGAGCGATTCCTCGTAGAGATGGGCGGCGAGCCCGGCCGTGCGCGCCAGCAGCGGCACCGCCTTGAGCGCTTCGAGCGGCCAGCCGGCATCAAGCATCGCCGCCGGAATGGCGCCGGAAACATTGATCGGCAGAGGACGCTCGATGATCCCCGGCGCGTGCTCGGCCAGGGTGCGCAACGTCGAGATGTATCGGCCTGAAATGCCGAGTTCGTCCGCGATTTCGAGCAGGCGATCGGCGCGGGGGTCGCCGGCATTGTGCTGCGGGTGGCCAAGACCCGGCACCTTTTGGCGGGCCGCCTTGAGCTGCTTCAGGCTGGCAATGGCCGCGGTCTCGACATCGGTGCCGTTCGCCTCGGCATCGGCAAGCACCTGGGCGACATACTGCCCCGCGATTTCCGAACTGCCCGCCACGACGCTGCCCATGCCCAGAAGCCCGGCCGCCATGGCGCCCTGCCATGCGTCCGGGCCGGCTGCGAGCGTCATGCGAGCTGCCTGCACGCTCGGAACAAGACCGTGCTCGGCAATCGCCACCAGGCAGGCGTCCATCATCCTGCGCTGCACATCGGTCGGTTTTTGCCCGACAACAAGCAGCCAGAAATAGTCGGTGAAATCGATCTTTCCGATCAGGTCGCCGCACAGGTCATGCCCCCGTACCGTGATCGAGTCGGCATCCGACGTGGCGATCGCCGTGAATGCCTGATCCTGCTTTCCAATGCGCATTTCGGTTCCTTTTTTCGCATACCGAAAATATTTCCTCTTGCCGAAAAGATTGCACTGATTTATCGTCCCGTCAAGTCACCCGCCGGATCTGTGAAAATCGCCGGCCACACCGTAGGAAGGGAACATCGCAGCAATGAAGAAGGTCCCATCCCGCCATGACTGATCACCCGACCGCCAATATCGAGACGTCCACCGCCCCCGGTGCAGAATCCAAACCTGCCAAGCCCGACGAATTCGTCGAGGCTTTGGCCAAGGGGATTTCGATTCTCGAAAGCTTCGACGCCGCCAATCCGGAAATGACGCTGAGCGAAATCGCGAGGAAGGTCGGGTATTCCCCCGCCGCCGCCCGGCGCAGCCTGATCACGCTGATGGCGCTCGGTTACGTCGGCCAGACAAACAAGCGCTTCCACCTGCGCCCCAAGATCATGACGCTGAGTTCGGGGTTCTACTATTCCGCCCAGATCGACGAAGTGCTGCAGCCGCACCTGCGCGAGCTGGTGGCGAAATTCGGCGATGCTTCCTCGGTCGGCACGCTCGAGCAGCGCGACGTCATCTACATCGCCCACAATTCGGTGCAGCGGGCACGGCGCGCCGCCGCGGTCGTGGGCGCCCGCTATCCGGCCTATGCGACGTCGCTCGGCCGCGTGCTGCTTGCCGGTCTGAGCGACGGCGAGCTGGACCGCTATTTCGACGGCCTGGTCATCGAGCCGCTGACCTCCAAGACGATCGCTGACCCGATCCTGCTGCGCGAGGAGATCGAGCAGGTGCGCCGGGACGGCTATTCGACCACGGTCGACCAGCTCGATTACGGGATCACCGCGCTGGCCGTGCCGATACGGGCGCTCGATGGCCGCACGATCGCGGCGCTCAACACCTCTGGCTACAGCGGCATGGTGGACGCCGAATTCCTGGTCGCCAACCGCCTGCCCGAACTGCGGGCGACTGCATCCAGAATTGCCAATGCGCTGACGCGATATCCGATGCTCGTATCCATCATCGGATCCTGATTTCACGAGAAGACACCCGGGAGGAGAAACCAGAATGTGCCGACTTTGCGATCCGAAACGTCCTCAACTGCCCTGCCCCACGCGGCGGGACTTTCTCACCGCGAGCGCCATCGGCGGCGCGGCCGCAACGCTCGGACTGGGATCGACCCGGACTGTGCAGGCCCAGACGGTTGCGGCCTCGACGCTGCCCGAAGGCCTTGGCACGCCGGGCCGCAGGGTTCTCATCAAGGGCGGCGCGGTGCTTTCGGTCGATGATGCCGTCGGCAATTTCGCCGTGGGCGACGTGCTGATCGACGGCAAGACCATCGTCGAGGTGGGCGCTAACATCGATGCGCCCGACGCGGTTGTCATAGATGCAACCGGCAAGATCGTCATGCCGGGCTTCGTCGACACCCATCACCACCAGTTCGAAACCGCCCTGCGCAGCCAGCTCGCCAACGGCATTCTCATCAATGACGGCCGTCCGGCAAACGCGTCGAACTACTACGAGACGATCCTGCAGGGCTTCTCGATGGTCTACCGGCCGGAGGACGTCTACATCAACGAACTATTCGGCGGCATCGCGCAGCTGGATGCGGGCGTGACGACGGTGATGGATGTCAGCCAGATCCACCATTCGCCGGAACATTCCGATGCCGCGATCGAAGGCTTGCGGGATGCCGGACGCCGCGGCGTCTTCGGCTATTTCGAAGGATGGGGCGACCGCGCCAAGTACCCGCAGGATGCCGCCCGCATCAAGAGCCAGTACTTCTCCTCGGACGACCAGCTGACCACAATGGTCATGGGCGGCGAGATCTACCTTCCGGGCTATGAAGTGGCCTGGAAGATCGGGCGCGAACTCGGCTTGCCGATCGCGCTGCACGTCGTCGGCACCTTTGGCATGCAGCCCACGTTTGACGAGCTGGGCGCCGCTGGCATGTTTGGCGAAGACAACATCTTCATTCACATGACCGGAATGTCGGATGCCGGCTGGAAATATGCCTCGGATGCAGGCGCCCATGTTTCCCTGTCGGTCCCGATCGAGATGCAGATGCGCCACGGCACTCCGCCAATCCAGAAGGCCATTGATCTGGGCATGGACATGTCGCTGTCCACCGACGTCGAATGCACCATGACCGCCGACTTCTTCACGCAGATGCGCAGCCTCGTGACCTTGCAGCGGATGTTCGTCAACGAAAAGGCCCTGGCTGGTCAGGAGTACCCGGAACTCATGACCACCATGCAGGCGATCCGCCAGGCGACCATGGGCGGCGCCAAGGGGCTGAAGCTCGATCGCAAGATCGGGTCGCTGACGCCGGGCAAGGAGGCTGACATCATCCTTCTCGACGCCGAGGCCATCAACGTGGCCCCGCTCAACAACGTGCCCGGCGCGGTCGTCACGCTGATGGAGCGGACCAATGTCGATACGGTCATGGTCGCCGGAGAGGTAAAGAAATGGAAAGGCCAGATCATGGGCTTCGACATGGACCGCCTGCGCAGCGAGCTCGAAGCAAGCCGAGACTATCTTTTCGAAGCCGCCAAGATCGAACGGAACCTGTTCGCCTGAGGCTGATCAAATCCCGGTCCCGGCGCCGCGCCGGGACCGACATGTGAAAACCGTGCCTCCGGGGTTACCGGAAAGATCAAGAAGAGGAGTAGGACCTTGGCTCAGCTCGTTGCCACATTGGCCTCCACACATCACCCATTCTACCTCAAGGCGACGACCATGCCGCCCGAGCAGCAGATGCCGCAGGCGCCGGAATGGAAGCGCAAGGTTGAAGCCTACCGCGAGACCCTGGCCCGCACCAAGCCCGACATCCTGGTGATGATCGGGTCGGACCATTTCCACCAGATCTTCCTCGACAACTGCCCGCAATTCCTCATCGGCAAGGCACCCCGCTACGACGCCACCTTCTACAACGAGGAACGCGAGTTCGGGATTCCGAAATACGTGCTGGAGGGCGACGAAGCGATGTCGCGCTTCATGCACCAGCACCTGATGGACCAGGACTTCGACTTTGCCTTTTCCAACGAGCTGAAGATCGATCACTCGATCATCTGCCCGATCATCACGGTCAGGCCGCAGAACGACCTGCCGGTGGTGCCGATCTACACCAACATCTTCGCCCCGCCGCTGCCGAGCCCGCGCCGTTTCTACAATCTCGGCCGCGCCATCCGAAAGGCGATCGACGATTACCCGTCGGACAAGCGCGTCGCCGCGATCGGAACCGGCCACCTGTCGCTCGAGCTCGGCGGTCCGCGCCAGTTCATGGAGACCGGCCCAGATCCGGTGTTCGACCGGCAGGCGATCGAATGGCTGCGCAACGGCGACATCGAGGCGATCCTCGACAATGTCAGCCACGAGAGCATGATCAAGAGCGGCAACGCCACCCAGGGCTTCCTCAACTTCATCCTGATGCTGGGCGTGGCCGGGCCGGAAAATGCCGACTATGTCGACAATCTCGACCTTTTCCACACCATGGAAGCCTATTTCACCTGGTATCCGAAGGAGCAGGCCGCATGAGCAAGTATTACGTCAACAAGTTCCTTTTCACCGTCGACCGGGACCCGGAATACCTCAAGCGCTACATCGAGGACCCGAAGTCCTTCGTCGCCACCTGGGAGCAGTCGATCGGCCCCAGGCTCAACGATGCGGAGCGTTCCACCGTCAACAGCCTGACCGAAGCCGAGCGGCAGGCGCTGGTCAATCACGACTACGTCGCCCTGTTCGAAATGGGGGCGCATTTCTTTTTGAACCTGACCATGTATATCGGCATCTATGACGAACCCTACATGGAGAAATCCGGACCGCTGTCGTTCCAGCGCGAGTTCGCCGCCAAGCTGCAGCACTGGCGCGACAAGGACTATCCCAGCGTCGAGACCTGAGAGACCAGGCCAAAGCCTCCGGATCGTCCCCCCGCACGGAAGTAGCGGGGGGCGAGCGCATTTGCATGAACCGGGACTGCGCTGCATTCGGCCATGCGCTTGCCTGACCCATGATCGCTGCCCGGTCAGCGGTCAGCCCTTACCCCGCAAACACACTTCGAACCCGCGCAAGCACACGCCCGACCGTGGATGCCGCCGGATATGAATGCCATGGAGATTGCAGGAAACTATGGACCCGAAACGGACCCAGGAAAAAATGGCGCGCCCGAAAGGATTCGAACCTCTGACCCCCAGATTCGTAGTCTGGTGC
>JAHJUC010000306.1 GCA_018829385.1 Alphaproteobacteria bacterium | reverse complement strand
TTTCTGGTTCAGTTCCCGGTCGACTACGCACTTGGCGCGCTCAATCTTGCCGATCTGCTGACCTGGGGCGCATTCACCTACCCGGTGGCGTTCCTGATCACCGACCTTGCCAATCGCCGCTTTGGCCCCGGCACTGCCCGCTTGGTGGTGTTCTGTGGCTTCGTCATTGCCGTGGCATTGTCGGTCTGGCTGGCAACGCCGCGCATCGCCATTGCATCGGGATCGGCATTCCTGCTGGCGCAGCTTCTGGACGTTTCGGTCTTCGACCGGCTGCGCAACCGGGTCTGGTGGCTGCCGCCGCTGGTCTCCACCATCATCGGTTCCGGCCTCGACACGCTGATCTTCTTCGGACTTGCCTTCTCGCAGGCGGCCAACCTCATTGGCCCCGGCGATGCTTTCGCCAGCGAAGCGGCTCCCTTGATGGGTCTGTTTGCCATGGAAGCGCCGCGCTGGGTGTCGTGGGCGCTGGGAGATCTCGCGGTCAAGCTGATCGTCGGACTGTCGATGCTGCTGCCCTACGGCGTTCTGATGCCGGTTCTGGCACCGCAGAGCCGCACCTGACAGCCTGTCGGACCCGGTCCATGAGACCCGGTCATTCGGCATCGCCGAGGTAGCGGAACTCCAGCACCAGGTTGCGTTGCAGGATCGAATGGTTGTCGTCCGACACCAGCGTGACGAATGTCTGTCCGGCCTCGTCCGTGCTCACGTCCAGACCTTCCATATTGTCGATCTGCTCGCCGAAATCGGCTTCCAGCAGCACCGGGCCGTCAACCAGGTTTCCCGGCACCAGACGGCTGCCGTCGATGCGGCGAATGCGCATGCCGATGCCCTCGGCGATCGAAAAGCGCCGTTCCAGCAGCAACAGATCGCCATTGGGCAGGAAATCGCCGTCGGTCACATCATAGGGCGGGTGCCGCTTGACGAAGAACACGCCCTTCGACGGCCCCGTCAGCACGGCCGCGTAGATGTCGCCGCTGGCATTGAGGCTTTTCTCCGAGACGACAACCACCTCTCCAGCCAGAGCGGAAGCTTCCGGCGCGACCATGATCGCTTCCAGCCCGCGGTTGTTGCGCAATTCCTTGAGCGGAATCTGCAGCGGCAGTGATCCCGTCGGCCTGGAGCTTCCCGGCGCATTGGCCGGATAGACATCCACCCGGCTGCGGCGCTCGAAACTGACCAGCACCTCTTCGCCGCGCACAGCCAGGCCTTCGGCATCGACCCGCCATTTTTCCTCCGAAGATTCCCCCTCGGCATCGAGAATCGGCGAGACGGTGAAATCCGCAATCCCGATCAGCTTGCCGTCTGGACCGCGCTCGAAGCGCCCGGCATACCAGAAGCCGGTGTCCATCACGCCGAGGAACCGGTTCCGGTCGGCAGACAGCCGGATCCCCGACATCGCCCCCAGCGCCGCACTCGGCGAACTCAGCTCCAGCCCGCCAATGAATTCGAAATCGCCAAAACGGGTCTGATCCGAGCCGACCCTGAAATTGGGGATCAGCCGTGAACTGATCTGCAGGGTCTCATCATCGGCGCGCAGCGGGAAGGTGGCCGAAGCCGTCAGCAGGGCCAGTGCGCCGGCAATGACCGACAGCCGCGCCATGGTGCGCAGCCGGATCACGCCCGCTTGCGTCCGCGGCGGGATTGCGGCCCGCCGGCTTCATCGGCAAACAGCGCCGCCAGCTGCTCGGTCATCGCACCGGCCAGTTCTTCCGCATCGACGATCGTCACGGCACGCCGGTAGTAGCGGGTGACATCATGGCCGATGCCGATCGCGAGCAGTTCGACGGGCGATCGGGTTTCGATTTCCTCGATGACCGCACGCAGATGCCGCTCGAGATAATTGCCGGGATTGACCGAAAGCGTCGAATCGTCGACCGGCGCGCCATCGGAGATCATCATCAGGATCTTCCGCTGCTCGGGCCGTCTCGTCAGCCGCGAATGCGCCCAGATCAGCGCTTCGCCGTCGATGTTTTCCTTGAGCAGGCCTTCGCGCATCATCAGGCCGAGATTGCGCCGGGCACGGCGCCAGGGCGCATCCGCGGACTTGTAGATGATGTGGCGCAAATCGTTGAGCCTACCCGGCGTCGCCGGCTTGCCGCCGGTCAGCCATTTCTCGCGGCTCTGGCCGCCCTTCCAGGCCTTGGTGGTAAAGCCGAGCAGTTCCACCTTGACGCCGCAGCGCTCGAGCGTGCGCGCCAGGATATCCGCGCAGGTCGCAGCCACCGTGATCGGCCGACCGCGCATCGAGCCGGAATTGTCGATCAGCAGCGTCACCACGGTGTCGCGGAAATTGGTATCGCGCTCCATCTTGAACGACAGCGGCTGCATCGGGTCGATGATCATCCGGGTCAGGCGCGCGCTGTCGAGGTAACCCTCTTCGAGATCGAAGTCCCAGGCGCGGTTCTGTTGCGCCATCAGCCGGCGCTGGAGCCGGTTGGCGAGCCGTCCGACCACGCCCTGCAAATGCGCCAGCTGCTTGTCGAGGAAGGCCCGCAGCCGGTCGAGCTCGGCCTCGTCGCAGAGTTCTTCCGCCGAAATCTCCTCGTCGAACTCGGTGGTAAACACCTTGTAGTCGATCTTCACGTTGAGTTCGTCAAACGGGTCACTGGACTTGCGCGTCTCGCCCGGCGTGTCGGCATCCTCGTCGCTGTCGTCGATGGTGTCATCGTCGCCGGCTTCGGCGCCGTCCATCTCGCCGGAATCCATCTGCTCGTCCGAAGTCTCGCTTTCCTCCGCCGGCGCGGCATCCGATCCGGCCTCTTCCTGCGAGGACTGGTCGTTTTCTTCCTCGCTGCGCGGCTGATCCTCGTCCGAGACTTCGTCCTGGTCGTCCTGCTCGCTGTCGTCCTCGCCGTAATCCTCGGCCATCTCCATGGCGGAGAGCATTTCGCGCACGACGCGGGCAAAGGCCTGCTGGTCTTCGACCGATCCCTCAAGCGTATCAAGCACGCTGCCGGCCTTGTCCTCGACGAAATCGCGCCACAGCTCGACCACCTGGCCGGCCGATTGCGGCGGCTTGCGGCCGGTCAGCTTCTCGCGGACCATCAGCGCCAGCGCTTCCTCGAGCGGCGCATCCTCGCGACTGACGATCCCCTGGTAGTTGGCCCGCTGGTACTTGTCCTCGAGCATCGATGTCAGGTTGTCGCCAACCCCGGTCATCCGCCGCGCGCCGATCGCCTCGACCCGGGCCTGTTCGACCGCGTCATAGACCGCGCGGGCATCGGGACCCTGCGGCGCCATGCGCGCATGGACCGCGTCATCGTGGCAGGCCTTGCGCAGGGCGATGGAA
>JAHJUC010000305.1 GCA_018829385.1 Alphaproteobacteria bacterium | reverse complement strand
TGCGGATGCTCATGCGGCGCGTTCCGCAAGCAGTGCCCGCGACACGATCAGTCGCATGATCTCGTTGGTGCCCTCGAGGATCTGGTGCACGCGAAGATCGCGGACGATCTTCTCGACGCCATAATCGGCCAGATAGCCGTAGCCGCCATGCAGCTGCAGCGCGTCATTGGCCACGTTGAAGGCCGTGTCGGTGACAAACCGCTTGGCCATGGCACAGTATTTCGTCGCGTCCGGCGTCTTGCGGTCGAGCTTGCTCGCGGCCTGACGCAGGAAGATGCGCGCCGCCTGCATTTCGGTCTCCATGTCGGCCAGCCGGAACTGCAGCGCCTGGAACTGGTCGATGGTCTTGCCGAAGGCTTCGCGCTCGCCCATATAGGCGAGCGTCTTGTCGAGCGCCGATTGCGCACCGCCAAGTGCGGACGCCGCGATGTTGAGCCGTCCGCCGTCGAGCCCGCTCATGGCATAACGAAAACCGGCTCCCTCCTCACCGAGGAGGTTTTCGGCAGGGATCACGCAATCGTCGAACTGCACCTGCGAGGTCGGCTGCGAGCGCCAGCCCATCTTGTTTTCCGGCGCGCCGAAGGAAAGTCCGGGTGTGCCGTCCTCGACGATCACCGCGGAAATCCCCTTCGGACCATCCACCCCGGTGCGGGTCATCACCAGGTAGAGATCGGAAAACCCGCCGCCGGAAATGAAGGCCTTGGTGCCGTTGAGCTTGTAGCCTTCATTGGTCCGTTCGGCGCGGGTCCTCAGCGCCGATGCATCCGATCCCGAACCGGGTTCGGTCAGGCAATAGGAGGCGATCTTGCTCATGGTCACCAGATCCGGCAGCAACCGCGCCTTCATCTCGTCCGAGCCGTAGGACGAGACCATCCATGTGCACATGTTGTGGATCGACAGGAACGAGGCCACAGACGGACAGGCCATCGACAGCGCCTCGAACACCAGCGTCGCGTCGAGCCGGGTCAGGCCCGACCCACCGTCCGCTTCCGGCACATAGATCGCCGCCAGCCCGAGGGCTGCGGCTTCCTCGAGCACCGAGCGCGGGATCGCCTCTTCCTTCTCCCACTTGGCCGCGAAAGGCGCGATCTTCTCGGCGCCAAAATCGCGCGCCATGTCGAAGATCGCCTGCTGTTCCTCGTTCAGTTCAAAATCCATCGCCCAAGCGCCTCCTCGTGCCAGGAATGATCGATAGGATATCGATCATTCCCCGGGTTTGTTTGCAATCATCCCATGGTCGGAATGACGAACTCGGCCCCTTCCTTGATACCGGAAGGCCAGCGCGCGGTCACCGTCTTGGTGCGGGTATAGAAGCGGAATGCGTCGGGACCATGCTGGTTCAAATCGCCGAAGCCGGATTTCTTCCAGCCGCCGAAGGTGTGGTAGGCCAGCGGCACCGGGATCGGCACATTGACGCCGACCATGCCGATGTTGATCCGGCTGACGAAGTCACGCGCGGTGTCGCCATCGCGGGTGTAGATCGCGGTGCCGTTGCCGTATTCATGCTCCATCGGATAACGCAGCGCCTCGGCGTAGTTGGGCGCCCGCACCACCGATAGAACCGGGCCGAAGATTTCCTGCGTGTAGATGTCCATGTCGCGAGTGACGTTGTCGAACAGGCAGCCGCCGACGAAATAGCCGTTCTCGTAGCCCTGCATCGAGAAATTGCGGCCATCGACCACCAGCTTGGCGCCCTGCTCCACGCCGGAATTGACCAGACCCAGCACCCGGTCGCGCGCCTGGCGCGTCACCAGTGGTCCGAAATCGACGTCATTGCCATCGGTGTAGGGCCCGATCTTCAGAGCCTCGACCCGCGGCGCCAGCTTCTCGATCAGCAGATCGGCGGTCTTTTCGCCGACGGGAACCGCGACAGAGATCGCCATGCAGCGTTCGCCCGCCGCTCCATAGCCGGCGCCGATCAGCGCGTCGACGGCCTGGTCCATGTCGGCATCCGGCATGATGATCATGTGGTTCTTGGCGCCGCCGAAGCACTGCACCCGCTTGCCGTTGGCGCAGCCGCGGGCATAGATGTATTGCGCGATCGGGGTCGAGCCGACAAAGCCGATCGCCATGATTTCGGGATGATCGAGGATGGCGTCAACCGCATCCTTGTCGCCGTTGACGACATTGAGAATGCCGTCCGGAGCGCCGGCCTCGCTCATCAGCTCGGCCAGCATCAGCGGCACCGACGGATCGCGCTCGGAGGGCTTGAGGATGAAGGCGTTGCCGGCGGCGATCGCCGGGCAGAATTTCCACATCGGGATCATCGCCGGGAAGTTGAACGGGGTGATGCCGGCGACGACGCCGAGCGGCTGGCGCAGCGAATACATGTCGATGCCCGGGCCCGCGCCCTCGGTGAACTCGCCCTTGAGCAGATGCGGCGCGCCGAAGCAGAACTCGGCCACTTCCAGCCCGCGGATGATGTCACCCTTGGCGTCGGGAATGGTCTTGCCGTGCTCGCGCGACAGCGCTTCGGCCAGCTTGTCCATGTCACGGTGCAAGAGCTCGACGAACTTCATCAGCACGCGGGCGCGCTTCTGCGGATTGGTCGCGGCCCACTCGACTTGTGCTCTTGCCGCGATTGCGACCGCTTCCGCCAGTTCCTCGTTCGAGGCCAGCGGTACCTTCGCCTGCACTTCCCCGGTTGCCGGGTTCATCACGTCGGCGAACCGGCCGGACTTGCCCTTCACGTGCTTGCCGCCGATATAGTGGGTGAGTTCTTGCATGGTCCTGCCTCCGGTATGATCACGTTGAGCGCATCTTGCACTCACCGAACTTGAAGTTCAATCAGCCGAAATGTTCAACCGATGTGCAAAAACCGTAGCTCGGTCAGCCGGCCGCTGAGTCAGGAAGCCGACAGCCCGCCGTCGACCTGCAAGGTCTGGCCGGTGACGAAACTCGAAGCCGGATCAGCAAGATAGATCAGGCCAGCCATCACTTCCTCGACCTCGGCCAGCCGCCGCATCGGGATTGCCTGAACCATGGCGGCTTCCGCCGCCGCGCGATCCTTGCCTGCCTTGTCGAGAAAATCGGTCGCCATCGGCGTCCGTGCAAACGACGGGCACAGGGCGTTAACCCGAACGCCGCGACGGGCATATTCGATCGCCGCCGACTTTGTCAGTCCCACCACCCCGTGCTTTGCCGCGGCATAGACCGCAAGCATCGGCGCCGCGACGACGCCGGCAACGGAGGCGACATTGACGATCGCGCCTGTCTCACCGGTCTCTCGGAACCGCTTTTCCATGGCCGGCAGCTGCGCCCGCATGGCGTAGAACACGCCCATCAGGTCGATATCGATGACCTTGCGGGCTTCTGCGATAGGCGTCCTCGGCAAAGGCATCATGTCGTGCACGATGCCGGCATTGTTGATGGCGATGTCGAGCCGGCCGAATTGCGATAGCGCCGTTTCCACCAGCCGTTCGGACAGCTCCGGATCGGAAATGTCGCCGCTGACCGCCACCGCCTGGCCGCCAAGCTCTTTCACCAGCGTGTCGAGCCGCCCCGACGCCAGATCGCTGATCACCAGCTTGGCCCCGGCTTGAGCGAAGTGCCGTACCGCCGCCTGGCCAAAGCCGCCGGTGGCACCTGTCACGATGACCGCGCGTCCTTGAAAATCCGCCATTGCTCAAGCCTTTCCGGACATGATGTCGTTTGCCATGGCCGCAAGTTGCGGCACCGCCTTGCCAATTTCGCGGGCGCGTTCGGGATTGGAGGCATTGCCGTCGAGCGCGCGCTTGTAGACGCCTTGCAGGATCGCGGCGAGCCGGAAGAACGAGAACGACAGGCAGAAGGTCCAGTTGTCGACCGCGATGCCGCTGCGCTCGGAATAGAGCGCCACGTACTCCGCCTCGCTGGGGATGCCGAGTTCCGCCCGGTCAAGCCCGCCCAGTCCGCGGAAGCCGCTTCTGTGCGGCAGCCGCCACTGCATGCACTGGTAGGACAGATCGGCCAGCGGGTGGCCCAGCGTCGACAGCTCCCAGTCGATCAGCGCCCGAACTTCCTCGCCATGAGGGGCAAAGATCATGTTGTCGAGACGGTAGTCGCCATGCACCACCGAAACCATGCCGTCATCGTCGGGCAGGTTCTCCCACAGCCAATCCATCAACCGGTCCACATCCGGCAGCTCTTCGGTCTTGCTGGCGATGTACTGCTCGCTCCAGCGCCGGATCTGCCGGGCGAAATAGTTACCCGGACGGCCGAAATCCGCCAGTCCCGCGGCTTCGACATCGACTGTATGAAGCCGCGCCAGCACGTCGTTCATGCCGTCATAGATCGCGGCGCGCTCCTGCTTGCTAACCTCCGGCAAGGCCGGATCCCAGAAGATCCTGCCCTCGACCAGTTCCATGACGAAATACATCCGCCCGATGGCGCTGTGCTCACCCGACAGGCCGTAGACCTTCGGCACCGGCACGTTGTTTTCGGCCAGCGCCTTCATCACCCGGTACTCGCGGTCCACCTGGTGGGCCGATTTGAGAAGCGTCCCGGGCGGCTTGGCCCTGAGCACATAGCGCCCGCTGTCGGCCTCCACCCGGTAGGTGGGATTGGACTGGCCGGTGTTGAATTTCTCGATCGCATGCAGACCGGAAAAGCCCGGCACGAGTTCGTGCAACTCGTCGGCCAGGGCTTCCATGTCAAAGGGTTCGGCGTCCATGTCAGGCATCCTTGAACAGGCGAATATCGTGTTGCACCGAAAGGCCGCCGTCGATCGGCAGGATCGCGCCGGTGATGTAGGACCCTGCCCGGCTGCAAAGATAGAGCGTGGCGCCGGCTACATCGTCGGGCCCGCCGATCCGGCCAAGCGGAACGCCTGCGCTGACGCGCTCCACCTGCTCGTCGCGGGTCGTGGCGAAGGCTGTCATCCGGCTCTGAAACGGTCCGGGGGCGAACGCATTGACGGTGATGCGCCGGCCGGCGAGTTCCTCGGCCAGAATTCGGGTCAGATGATGCACGGCAGCCTTCGAGGCCGAATAGGAGTAGGCCCCGTCGGCAGCAGGCTGCGTGCCCATGACCGATCCCAGATTGATCACGCGCGCCGGATCCGCATCGCTCGCCGTCTCGACCATCATCGGCGTCAGGTCGCGGGTCAGAGTGAACAGCCCGGCCACATTGACCGACATCACCTTGGCCCAGGCCGCATGCGGGAATTCCTCGTAGGGAGCGCCCCAGGAGACGCCGGCATTGTTGACCAGGATGTTGAGCCGGTTGGTGCGCGCCTGCACGGCCTCGACCAGATCCGCAACACCTTCAGCGGTCCCGACGTCTCCGGCAAATCCTTCGGCCGAACCCGACGCACCAAGCGCATTGATCTCCTCGGCCACCCGGACACAGTCCTCGCCCTTGCGCGAAGCGATCATCACGCGGGCTCCGGCCTGGACCAGCCCGGTCGCGATCATCCGGCCAATCCCGGTGGCGCCTCCGGTGACCAGTGCCGTCTTGCCGTTCACTCCGAAAAGACTGCCCAGATAGCTGTCGCTCGCTTCACTCATCGTATCTCACTCCCCGCGCGATCGAAAGCGTTCCCGCCTTCGC
>JAHJUC010000304.1 GCA_018829385.1 Alphaproteobacteria bacterium | reverse complement strand
GGCTGGTCGAACACCAGGTCGCCCAGTTGCGGATTGCCGGCCAGCCGGCCCTGGTCGTTGATCGTCACCGCGTTGATGACGCTGTTGAGATGGGCGCGAAGCAGGTCGGCAAAGGCGCGTTCGCTGCCGGCGCGGTAGAGCTGGGAGATAACGATGGCGATCGCCACCAGGGCGATCACCGCCCAGACGGATGCGAGCAGCAGGACGCGGGCGGTAAGCGACCCTCCCTTCATCCGGACTTGCCGTTGCTGTCGCCATCGGGCGCCACCATCCGGTAGCCGAGACCGCGCACGGTCTCGATCAGCTCGACGCCGATCTTCTTGCGCAGACGGCCGACAAAGACCTCGATGGTGTTGGAATCGCGGTCGAAATCCTGATCATACATATGTTCGACCAGTTCGGTGCGCGACACCACCTCGCCCATGTGATGCATGAGATAGGAGAGCAGGCGGAACTCGTGGCTGGTCAGTTTCAGCGTTGTGCCGTCGACGCTGGCCTTGGACGCCTTGGTGTCGAGCCGCACCGGGCCGCAGGTGATTTCAGAAGAGGCATGACCGGAAGCGCGGCGGATCAGCGCGCGGATGCGCGCCAGCACCTCCTCGACGTGAAACGGCTTGGTGACGTAATCATCGGCGCCTGCGTCGATGCCGGCGACCTTGTCGCTCCAGCGGTCGCGCGCGGTCAGGATCAGCACCGGCATGACGCGGCCGTCGGCGCGCCATTTCTCAAGCACGGTGACGCCGTCCATTTCCGGCAGGCCGATATCGAGGATCACCGCATCATAGGGTTCGGTGTCGCCCAGGAAATGGCCTTCCTCGCCATCATGGGCGCGGTCGACCACGTAGCCCTGCTCCAGCAGCGCTTCGGCCAGCTGGCGATTGAGATCCTTGTCATCCTCGACGATCAAGATGCGCACGTGAACTGCTCCCGCTATTTGTCCTGGCGCCGACCGGACAAGATCCCCGGCGCGCGCCTCTACCATGCACCGACTCGCGCGATCCGCACAGGCCGGGATGACAAGGCCGGCATCGCTTGCCGCCAGGCCTTGCCGCGATTGGGCTGCCGTTGCCTTACTGTGGAACCGTGACGGTGACCTTCTTCGGGCGTTCGCTGCCGTTGCCCGGCACCAGCACGGTGATCACGCAGACGGTCTGGCCGCCTTGCGTCTGGGGGGAAGCCGAGAGCAACTGCCCGCCGGTCTGGCCGACAACCTGACTGGCGGCACCCGAACAGTCCGTCGCGGTGCGGACAATGGCGGTGCCGTCGGGCGCACGCAGATCCTGCGACACGGTGGCGACCGGTGTCATGGTTGCGGCGTGGGCGGCGACTAAGCCTATGCTGAGGAAGTTCATGATCATGATCAGCCCTGGAGCGGTTCGTATTTCATCTTGGAGCCAGTGATACAAGATCCTGCCTGAACCGCAAATGAATGGAAACCGTCACTTCTGCCGATCACCCGGCACAAACCTCACCCGATCCGGCTCTTCGCCTTCAGCCGCCCGACAATGGCGATGATACCGCCGATGGCCGCGCCGAGCGAGGTCAGCAGACCGGTGAGCGTTTCGGCGTCCGCCGCGCCGAGCTCAAGCCCGGCAAGGCCAAGGACCGACGAGGCGATGGCGACGATGGCGCCCCACAGGGTTTTCGATTGCCACCAGGGTTTCATGTCGGTCATGGCAGAGGTCCTTTCAAGGTTGAAGGGCAGGATTTCGGGCGCGGTCGCGGAAGGTCAGAGACTGCGGGTGGCGGTTCGGGGTATCCCCCAGGGCACGCGCTTTCCGGCCTGGGCGGCGCGAAACGTCAGCACCGCCTGCGGCGCGCCGAAATCGGCGAGCTCGTCGGCGGCCGGATAGAGCCACTCCGATGCGCTGGTTTCCACCGTTCGGATGACCGCGGCCCCAGCGAGAATCTCGACTCGGTAGCGCTCGAAGCCCTCGTCATTGGCAATCTCGGCGGGCGTCCAGCTGTCGGCAGACAGCCTGCCGCGGCGGATCCAGGACAGGTTTACGCCTTCCGCCCGCCTCTCGGCCCGCAAATGCACCGGCGACAGCGGCGTCAGCGCCCGTTCGCCGCCGACGAACACCATCGGTGACGGCGGGCCCGCCAACCCGCCGCTTGCCTCGGCGATCCAGTTGAAGGCGCGCCCGGCCTCGTCGAGGGAAAGCCCGAGCGATCGGACCGTGCCGTCAAGTGCGATGAAATCCGCGCCGGATGCTGCGCCGTCGCGCATGGCGTCGTCGGTTCCCGCTTGTCCGCGCAGCAGGCTTTCAAGCCGCCAGCGCCCCGGCGCGATTTCCTCGGCGCTCTCAAACTGGATGATCTCCCAGCTTCCCGCATCCGAGCGGACCGCCACCGCGTTGGCGCCGTTGAGCACCGCCAGACGGCTGGCGCTCGACAGGCCGCCGAAGCCAAGATCGACGACGAGCGCCGCGCTACGATCAAACCGGCCTTCGATGCCCCCCGGCGGCAGCGGCTCGGCAAGCACGCCGATCCGGGCCGGCGCATCCAGCGTGGTCCGTGCCGTATAACCCTCGGCCTCGGCCGAGCTTGACAACACCATCTGCCGCCAGGGGATCGCCAGCGCCCCTGCCCTTGCCCAGCCGGTTTCCTCGACGCCCGTCAGCACCGGCAGATCGAGAAAGACGATTTCCGGCACGAATGCCGCGTTGGCGTCATTGCCGGCGCGGCCGGCATAAGCCTCCGCCGCCCGTGGCGCAGCGGCCCCGGCATGGGCCACGGCCTCGACGCGGCGAAATTCGCCATCC
>JAHJUC010000303.1 GCA_018829385.1 Alphaproteobacteria bacterium | reverse complement strand
TGGGCCCGCCACGCCTTGTGCCGCCGCGCAAAATCGTCGGCCAGGGTGGCAAGCGTGATCTCCGAGAACCGCGCCAGCAGCAGGGCTTCGGCTTCGGCAAACGCCCCGTCGAGCGCGGCATTCACCGATTGCTCGACCAGGCATTGAGGTCTTTCATGGCGATTGCCGAGCGCAAAGACCGCCGGCTCGCCAAGCGCCTCGTGCAGCTGCCGCAAGGTCACGGTCGAAAGATCGGCGGAAATCCGCCAGCCGCCGGCATGACCGCGATCGGACGTCACCAGCCCGGCCTCGCGCAACAGCCCCATGGTGCGGCGAACCACCACCGGATTGGTGCCCAGGCACTGGCCCAGAACCTCGGATGTCATCGGCCCGTCGTGCTCGGCCATGTGCAAAAGCGCGTGCAGGACGGAGGAAAGGCGGCTGTCGTGTTTCATGTAACTTCATATGTTACGATTCGAAAGCGCCGTCAAGAGGCAAAGGCGCAGGGAGTCACAAATTGGCCCCACAAGGCTGAAACAGTGTCTTTCCGGCAGGCAATACCGCAAAATGCGCGAAAACCCGTTGAAACGACCGGGCCTCGGCTTGACGTTACCGGCCCGGACCTTCATCGACTGCAGTCACAAAACTGTCACAGTCGGCTGCCGCCGGACCGGACCGGAACACGGGAAGCATCACCTCGCATGGCTGAAACCTACCGCAAGCCCACACTCGACAAGGATCTCGACAAGCTGGCGACGATGGAGGAGGCGACCGGCCTCATCAATCGCGGCTTCGTCACGCCGGGTCTGGCGATCGTCTTCATCTTTCTCTGCGCTGTCATCGCCGCCGTCTTCGTCACCGGACATCCCGGCGCGGTGACAATCATCGCCGCCGCCATGATCGGCGCCTACATGGCGCTGAACATCGGCGCCAATGACGTGGCCAACAATGTCGGCCCGGCCGTCGGCTCCCAGGCGATGACCATGGGCGTGGCGCTGGCCATTGCCGCGATTTTCGAAAGCGCCGGCGCGCTGATTGCCGGCGGCGACGTGGTCGCGACCATTTCCAAGGGCATCATCGACCCGGTCGCCGTCTCCGACCCCAACATCTTCATTTCGGCGATGATGGCGGCGCTTGTCTCGGCGGCGATGTGGATCCACCTCGCCACCTGGCTCGGCGCACCCGTCTCCACCACCCACTCGATTGTCGGTGGCGTCATGGGCGCGGGCATTGCCGCCGCCGGCGTCGATGCCGTCAACTGGCCGACCATGGGCGGAATAGCCGCCAGCTGGGTGATCTCGCCGTTCCTCGGCGGCCTGATCGCGGCCATCTTCCTGGCCTTCATCAAGACAGCCATCATCTACCAGGAAGACAAGATCGCCGCAGCAAAGCGCTGGGTGCCGGTGCTGATCGCCATCATGGTCGGCGCCTTCGCCACCTATCTTGCGCTCAAGGGCGTCAAGGCGCTGATCAAGATCCCGATGAGCACCGCCATGCTGATCGGCCTGGGCGCCGCGCTTGTCGGCTGGGTCATCGCCAGGCCGGTCATCGCCCGCCAGGCGCGCGGGCTTGAAAACCGCAACCAGTCGCTGAGAAAGCTCTTCGGCCTGCCGCTGATCTTCTCCGCAGCACTTCTATCCTTTGCCCATGGCGCCAATGATGTGGCCAACGCCGTCGGCCCGCTTGCCGCGATCGTCCACACCGCCGAACTCGGCGAGGTCGCGCCCAAGGTGGTGATCCCACTCTGGGTGATGGCGGTCGGCGCCGTCGGCATCTCGCTCGGTCTGTTGCTGTTCGGACCGAAGCTGATCCGCATGGTCGGCAACCAGATCACCAAGCTCAACCCGATGCGCGCCTATTGCGTGGCGCTCTCGGCGGCGATCACCGTGATCATCGCCTCCTGGCTCGGCCTGCCGGTCAGCTCCACCCACATCGCCGTCGGCGCCGTCTTCGGCGTCGGCTTCTTCCGAGAATGGTACACCGAGAAATCGACCCGTCGGGCCGATTATGTCGCCCGCCACAAGATCAACACCGATGGCGACGAGGCCAGTAACGGCCGCCTCGCCGAGCAGCGCCGCCGCAAGCTGGTCCGCCGCTCCCACTTCCTGCAGATCATCGCCGCCTGGGTGATTACCGTGCCGGCGGCGGCAGTGCTGTCGGGCGTGCTGTTCGTGGTGCTGAGGGCGGTGCTGGCGTGAGGGGATGGAGAGCTTTCGGCCCTTTGCGGACGTTGGTATTCACCGCACCCAAGGCCCGGTCCGACCCCGAAGCAGAATTGCCAAAGTCACACAGGAAAATAAAGAATTTTCAGCCGGCATTCTGCTGGTGTTGTGGACGGTAGTGGAGGTTTGGAGGAACCGCCATGTCCGCGTCGAACCTACCGATGGTCATACCCTCAAAGAAGGCCTGGAATAACGGCCGTATCATTGGGCAAAAGCGCCCACTACTACCCAGGCATGTCTGGGCAATCCGCGTGCGCCTCGAACTGGCAAATTGTATTCGCGATCTGGCGCTCTTCAATTTGGCCATCGACAGCAAACTCAGAGGTTGCGATCTTGTCAAACTCAAGGTGGCGGATGTCTATGCATCCGGGGCCATAAAAGAACGAACTCCAATCCTGCAGAGCAAGACCAGAACCTCTGTCCGGTTTGAGATTACCGAAGGCACTAGGAAGGCACTCTCAGACTGGATAAATGATCCAAAAATGCGTGGGCGTGATCATCTCTGGCTTGGGCGAGTGCATGATCGACTGCACATATCGACCCGCCAATACGCGCGCATGCTCAAGAACTGGGTGTGTTCCATTGGACTTGAACCAAGCGCCTACGGCACCCACTCAATGCGCCGGACGAAGGTTGCTCAGATATACAAAAAGACTGGCAACCTACGCGCCGTTCAGCTGCTTCTGGGACACACGAAGATGGACAGCACCGTCCGCTATCTCGGTGTCGACTTGGAGGACGCACTGATGATCTCTGAAGCCCTAGAAGTCTGACGATTCAAAGGGCCGACGTTTTGTCGGCCCATTCTTGATCAATTAAAAGTCTGTCCTTGTGATTAACGCATAATCAAAAGACTTCAATCAAAACGTGTATAAGACACAGACACAGTCAGGATTGTTTATGCGCTTTCCCACATTCTCGACAGCCATATTGGTCATATTGGCTGTCTTTCTGGTTTTGCAGTGGTTTCCGTACACTGGCATATTGCTCATGCTTGTTGGTGGACCCATATGGTCCGCGGTTCTTATTAATCTATTCCTCATAGCTCTGGCTATCGAAGTAGTTGTCGGGAGAGTGTCGCGCTTATGGTTATTGCTTCCGATAATATTCTACGGCGGATATTGGATCGCCGCTACGCTGGATCATTTGGCGCTACACGAAATAGCAAGCCGATATGATGCAGCAAACGACCAAGTTGTGACCGGATTTGATCCGGTTCGCCAAGCGCTTGTCTTCGAAGGGGGTGACAGTGGAGCATGGCTGACCCAAAACTTTGCCCTGCCAGTAGCATACACAGTCAATCCCAATTTTCCCGAGGGATACCTATCCAATCGCATGATCGAATTCACGGTCTGCCGGAAAGTAGGCGAGAGCCGCGCGGCAAGCGCGGCTTTCGTCCACGGGTTTGGTTTCTTTGACGGCGACCTAATCCGCGGCAGACGTATGGAGAAGCGTTTCTGCGCCCTGTCAATGCCGGAGAAGCCGAAGTTGCCCCAAGTCGTAGTGAAACGGAAAGAGACAAGGGATTATGAGGGAACTCTGCCTGTCAGGAGGCAAACGACCACAATTACGATGCCCGATGGACGCCAATTTGAGCTTTTCGGTGGGGTCGCAGCACCACTCTCCTGGATACCTATGCCAATAATGGGATGCGTACTTGATTCTGGAGCGCCGAGCTGGAATTGCGGTGTGGGATTCCGGCGAAAGGGCTTTACCCCCATTGTTTCAGGAAACACACGGTATAACCGTGACACCATCGTTCTCGCCAAAGCTCTCGGCCTGAAGCCTATGGCGATAGACGATCGCGTAGGTGGCGACAGCAAATTTGTACTGGCAAGAGTCGCTGAGATTGAGAGGACGACGGTGAAGAAAGACCCTTGAAAGGTACTTTGATTGACCGAGTAGACATACGCACAGACGCGATAGTTTCAGGCACCGTGGAGCGGGTTATGAGGTCATCCAACGAACGTCCGCTTCCCGCCCAAACCGACCGAAAACTGCAATCAAGCTGCGCTCCAGCTCTGAGTGGTCATCCGCTCTCCCCTATTCGTCTGCGCCCGACCCAACCAGTTCGAAACAGCCGTCTTCGTCCATGGCGCACCGCCCAGTTCCTGCGCCTTGGAAAGCTCTGAGCCAGCCCCGGCCCGACCACAAAAATATCGGTTTTCTTCGACACAAAGCCCGCCACCCAGGCGCCCAACCGCACGGGCCATCGCCTTGGCCTCGTCGCCGGCTTGCTTGCGGTATCTTCAGGCAATCATGGACTTGCGGTCCATCGGTCCAAGCCGTCGTGCGATCAGGTCATCCAGCGGTTCGGGGCGATGCAGATGGTATCCCTGGCCGTGCGTCACACCCAGTTCGCGCAATTGCTCAAGGATTTCCGCGTTCTCGATCTTCTCCGCGATCACATCGAAGCCGAGATTCCCGGCGAGCGCAACGACGGCTGCGACGATGGCCCTGTCGATCTCGCTTTCGACGATCCGCTCGACGAATGCGCCGTCGATCTTGATGCAGTTGATCGGGAACCGCTTCAGGTAGCCAAACGAGCTCAGGCCCGAGCCGAAATCGTCCAGTGACACCGTGCAGCCATGTTTGCGCGCGCGGCGGACAAACCCGTTTGCGGTATCAAAGCAGGTTACCGCGGCGGTCTCGGTGATCTCGAATGCGATCTGCGACAGCGGCGTCCCGTTGTCCTTGGCGACGCCATGAACGAACGACCACAGTTTGGGGTCGCACAGGGTCTGCGCCGACAGGTTGAACCCGAGTTTCAGGTCCATCGCCTTGAGCAAATGGCCATGCTCGGCAATCGCCTTCCGTATGATCCAGCGGTCGAGCACCGTGGCCATTCCGAAACGTTCGGCAGCGGGAATGAAGGTGTGGGGACCCAGTATCCGGCCGTCGCGCGTCCTCAGCCTGGCCAGTATCTCCAACCGTGAGCATTGCTCCTCGGCAGGATTGATCGATCGGATCTCCTGGCCGTACAGGATCACCCTGCTCTCCTCGAGCGCCTCCGTCAGCTCCGCAACCTCCCTCGCCGCAGAAAGCCCCGTGGTCATCGCCGACTCATGCTTGGTGAAGAAAGAGAACCGGTTTCGCCCCGACGACTTTGCCGCATAGCAGGCGTCGTCGGCCTGCGCCAGCGCATCGGATGCGCTGATCGACGGGTCATTGACGATCGCGATGCCGATGCTGCATCCGAGCCGGTGGCCACCGACGGAATGA
>JAHJUC010000302.1 GCA_018829385.1 Alphaproteobacteria bacterium | reverse complement strand
GATCGGCTGCGACCCGAAGAGCGACACCACCTCGCTGCTGTTTGGCGGCCGCGCCTGCCCGACCATCATCGAGACATCCTCGAAGATGAAGGCTGCCGGCGCCGAGATCACCATTTCCGACGTCTGCTTCAAGCGCGACGGCGTCTTCGCCATGGAGCTCGGCGGCCCCGAGGTCGGCCGCGGCTGCGGCGGTCGCGGCATCATCCACGGTTTTGAAACGCTGGAGAAGCTCGGCTTCCACGACTGGGATTTCGACTATGTGCTGCTCGACTTTCTGGGCGACGTGGTTTGCGGCGGCTTCGGCCTGCCGATCGCCCGCGACATGTGCCAGAAAGTGGTCGTCGTCGGCTCCAACGATTTGCAGTCGCTTTACGTCGCCAACAATGTCTGCTCGGCGGTTCAGTATTTCCGCAAGCTCGGCGGCAATGTCGGCGTTGCTGGCATGGTCATCAACAAGGATGACGGCTCGGGCGAGGCGGCTGCGTTCGCAAAAGCGGTCGGCATCCCGGTTCTGGCCGCGATCCCGCAGGATGACGACATCCGCAAGAAGAGCGCCAACTACCAGATCATCGGCCACCCGGACAATCGCTGGGGCCCGCTGTTCCAAACGCTTGCCACGAACCTCGGCCTGGCGCCCCCGGTGCTGCCGGAGCCGCTTGACCAGGATGGCCTGATCAACCTGTTCGATGCTAGTGATACCGGCGGTGACTACGTGCTTGTCCCGGCGCTGCCGGAAGACATGTGCCCGGCCTCCGCGCTGGCGCGTCCGTCCCTCGAAGTTGTCTACGACACGGTGTGATGATGGAAGATCTCTCCCCAGGTCGCGACGATATCGCTCCCGTAACGGCCGAAGAAACGCCGGTGGAAGGCATGTCCTGTGCATCGGGCGCGGAGAAGATGAAGGCCCAGGCCGTGGCCTCGGGCAAGTCCGAGCTGATGCAGCGCCTGGAGGCGGACTACCCCAAGGGCCCGCATGACCAGCCGCAATCGATGTGCCCGGCCTTTGGTTCGCTCCGTGTAGGTCTTCGCATGCGCCGCGTCGGCACCATCCTGTCGGGCTCGGCCTGCTGCGTCTACGGGCTGACCTTCACCTCGCATTTTTACGGCGCCAAGCGCTCGGTCGGCTACGTGCCGTTCAACTCGGAATCGCTCGTCACGGGCAAGCTCTACGAGGACATCCGCGACGCAGTTCACGAGATGGCCGATCCGGAAGCCTACGACGCCATCGTGGTGACAAGCCTGTGCGTGCCGACTGCGTCGGGCGTTCCGCTGCAGATGCTGCCCAAACAGATCAACGGCGTGCGCATCGTCGGCATCGATGTACCGGGCTTTGGCGTGCCGACCCATGCGGAAGCCAAGGACGTGCTGTCGTCGGCCATGCTGACCTACGCCCATGAAGAAGCCGAGAGCGGCCCCGTCCAGGCGCCGCGCGCGGGTGTCGAGGAACGTCCCTCGATCACGCTTCTGGGCGAGATGTTCCCCGCCGATCCGATGATGATCGCCGCCATGCTTGAGCCGATGGGGCTTGCCGCCGGCCCGGTTGTTCCCGTGCGTGAGTGGCGCGAGCTCTATGCCGCGCTCGATTGCGCCGCGGTCGCCGCCATCCATCCCTTCTACACGGCCTCCGTGCGCGCCTTCCGCGCCGCCGGCCGCAAGGTCATCGGCTCAGCGCCGGTTGGCTTTGAAGGCACCGACGCCTGGCTGCAGGCGATCGGCGACAGCTGCAATGTCTCCCAGGCCCGGATCGACGCCGCCCGCAACGCCTTTGGCGGCGCGATCCGCGGCGCTCTGTCACAAAACCGCATCAAGGGCCGCATCACGCTCTCGGGCTATGAAGGCTCGGAGCTGATCGTCGGCAGGCTGCTGGTCGAAAGCGGCGCCGACCTCAAATATGTCGGCACCGCCTGTCCCAAGACCGAGTTCTCCAGACTGGATGCCGACTGGCTCGAAGCCCACGGCGTTCATGTCGCCTATCGTGCCTCGCTTGAGCAGGATCTCGCCGCGATGGCCGAGTTCAAGCCGGACCTGGCCATCGGCACCACGCCGGTTGTGCAAAAGGCCAAGGAACAGGCCACGCCCGCGCTCTATTTCACCAACCTGATCTCGGCCCGTCCGCTGATGGGCCCCGCCGGCGCAGGCTCGCTCGCAGCCGTCGTCAACGCGGCCATCGCCAACAAGCCGCGCTTCGACCGGATGAAGGAATTCTTCGAAGGCGTCGGCCAGGGCGACAAGGCCGGCGTC
>JAHJUC010000301.1 GCA_018829385.1 Alphaproteobacteria bacterium | reverse complement strand
GCCGTTGTTGACGAGCGCCAGCAGGAACACGCCGGCGAGGGATCGCCAGACCGCACCCTGGCCGCCATAGATGCTGGTGCCGCCGAGGATCACCGCGGCGATGGCCTGCAGTTCCATACCGTCGCCGGCGGTTGCCTGTCCCAAGGCCACACGTGACGTGGTGATGATCGAGGCAAGCCCGGCGGCAAAGCCGGCGATGGCGAAGGCCGCGATCTTGACGCGGTTTGTGCGGATGCCCGAGAGGATGGCGGCTTCCTCGTTGCCGCCGACCGCGAACAGCTTGCGCCCGAAGGTCGTCCGGTTGAGCAGGAAGGTCAGCGCCAAGGCGAAGACCAGCATCAGCCATACGGAGTTGAAGACCTCCAGGAACTTGCCGCGCCCCAGCCAGGTGAACGCGTCGATCCGGGCCGAAATCAGCCTTCCGTCCGACATGGCGACTGCGATGCCCTTGAAGATCAGTGCTGTCGCGATCGTCGCGAGGAAGGAATGCACCCTGAGCGCCGTGATCGCGATGCCATTGGCGAGACCCAGCGCCAGCCCGACAAAAGGCGCGATCAGCAGGCCCAGATAGGGATCGACATTGACCGCCAGCCACGCGGAAGTCACCGAACCCATGGCGAAGATGGCGCCCACCGACAGGTCGAATCCGCCGACGATGATCACCAGCGTCATGGCCGCGGCCATGATGGCGAGCGGTGCGTTCTGGTTGAGGATGTTGAGCAGGTTCCGCCCGGTCAGGAAGCTGTCCGATAGAAGCGTGAGCGCGATAACCAGCAATGCGATCAGGATCAGCACCGCGTAGGTCTGCAGGAAGTGAAGTGTTCTTGCGCGGGTCATGCCGCGGTGTCCCCCATGCCTTGATGAGTGAAAAGAGCTGCCAGGACATCGGCCTCGCTGACCTTGTCCGGATCGATCTCGTCGACGAGACGGCCACGGTCGACCAGGAAGACCCGCGTGGCCAGCCCCAGCACTTCGTCGATTTCGCTCGAGATAACGAGTATCGCCACCCCATCCCTTGCCAGGCGTCCGATCTCGCGGTGGATCGTTTCGCGTGCGCCGACATCGACACCGCGCGAGGGCTCGTCGAGGATCAGCACGCGGGGATTTCCCGCCAGCCACTTGCCGATCAGCACTTTCTGCTGGTTGCCGCCGGAATAGTTCGACACGTCGCCGTCGACCATTGCAGGTCTGACGTCGAGCTGTTCGATCAATCCCATGGCGAGGGCTCGTTCGCGCGCCCTGGCGACGACCCGCCCCCAGGACAGTGAACGCAGATGCGGCAGCGATATGTTGGCCCGCACCGGCAGCGACATGACCAGGCCCTGTTTGCGGCGGTCTTCCGGCACCATGACGAGACCGGCCTCGGTCGCCTCGGCAATGGAGCGGCGGGTCAAGGCCTTGCCAGCCACCTCGACCGTGCCGGTTGCCGGGTCGGCGCCGATGATCGCCCTGGCGATCTCCGAGCGACCTGCGCCAACCAGGCCGGCGAAACCGACGATCTCTCCGGCATGGATCCCGAACCGGTCAACGCGTGAACCGTTCGGGGAGACCAGGTCGCGCACCGAAAGCACGACGTCGCCCCGATCACGGTGCTTGGGCGGGTAGAGTGTTTCGGTCTTCTCGCTGCCCAGCATGGCGGAGACCAGGGTCTCCTTGGTTTCGCCCGCCGTGTCACGGGTATGAACCTTCTCGCCATTGCGCAGCACGGTGAGCCGGTCGGTCACCTCGAGGATGTCGTTGAGGAAATGCGTCACATAGATCACCGAGCGGCCTTCGTCGCGCAGGGCGCGCATGATGCGGTGCAGCTGGTCGATCTCGGATTTCGACAGCGAGGCTGTCGGCTCGTCCATGACGATCACCCGGGCCTGGCGCGCCAGCGCGCGCAAAATTTCGATCTTCTGCTGTTCGGCGATCGTCAGGGTAGAAGTGCGGGCATTCGGATCAAGCCGCAGCCCGCTTTTCTCCATCAGCGCCTCAAGCCGGGAAGTCTCGCTGCCGCGCATGATGCCATGGTTGTTCTCCTCAAGCCCGAGGAACACGTTCTGGGCCACGGTGAGGGCCGGCACGAGTTGCAATTCCTGGTGCATGATCGCAACGCCGTTGGCCAGTGCCGTGGGCGTGTCCCAGGAGCTCTGCAACTGGCCGCCCACCGTGATCTTGCCGAATGTCGCGCGGTAGTAGCCACCCAGGACCTTTCCAAGGGTGGATTTGCCGGCGCCGTTCTCACCGATCAGGCCGTGGATCTCCCCGGGGCGGATATCGAGATCCACCCCGGAAAGGACGTCCACGTCGCCAAACCGAACGCCGACGCCGCGGACGGAAATGAGCGCGTCGAGGCTCATCTGGCGACCGAGGCCGCCGGGTCCACGCTGCCGTCCTGCGCGATGGCAACGCCGTAGTCGCTCATTGCGGCCTCCCGGCTGACGAGCCCGCGGGCGACATCGCGCGCGACCTCGGCGTAGGAGCGCTGCATCGGATCGCCATTGCCGCCGCCGCCGCCGGTCCTGGTCTCGACCATGGTGCCGGCGGGCAACTGCCGGGCGCGCATCTTGAGCGGATCCTCGACGGTGCCGTCGGGGAAGCTGAGCGTGACCTCCGGTCCCTTGCCCTCGCCACCGCCGTTCAGTCCCCAGGCCGGGGTCTTCGACCGCTCGAACCAGATCGCGCCATAGCAATCCTCGAGCATCTTGTAGCGCCGCACCACGCCGCAGCCGCCGCGATGCTTGCCCGGTCCGGCGCTGTCGGGCCGGATCGAGAATTCTTCCAGGCGCACCGGGAACTTGGTCTCCATCACTTCGGCCGGGATGTTGCGGAAGCCGCCATTGACCAGGTTGATCAGAGCACTCTCGCCATCGCTGTCGACGCGGCCGCCCCAGCCGCCGGCTGTCGGCTCGATGGAGATCCATTGCCCGCGCTTGGGGTCGACGGAGAAGAAGCCCACCACCATCGAATCGCCATAGTGAGCGGCGGTGGAGCGTTGCGGCATCGCCTCCGACAGGCAGGAGATGAACAGGTCGGCCAGAAGCCCGAGGCCGGTGAAGTACCACTCACAGGCTGCCGGTTCGCGGGCGTTGAACATGCACTCGTCGGGCAGGATGACCTTCATGGTCTCGAAGGAGCCGCCGGTGATCGCACGGTCGGGCGAGATCATGGTCTTGTAGGCGAGCCGCAGCAGCGATTCGGTCTGGCTCGCGCCGCAATTGACCGATCCGGCCACGGGACCGGAGGTGCCGGTCAGATCGACGATCAGCTCTTCGCCCTTGACGGTCAGGGCCAGCTTGACCTTGACCGGTTCGGTGCCGACTCCGTCATTGTCGAGATATCCCTCGCGGCTCCAGGTGCCGTCCCGGATCGCGGCAATTGCCTCGCGGTCCATCTTTCGCGCCTGCTCGAAGATATTCTGGCAGGCGGCGCGATAGGTTTCGGCGCCAATCTTGCCCAGAAGCTGGCCCAGCCGCCGCTCGCCGGTGCGGATCGCCGCGATCTGCGCGCCAAGGTCACCGATGGTGGCGCCTTCGAGCCGGGTGTTGAGCTTGAGGTGGTCGTACCACTCGCGGATACGCTTGCCGCGCGAGACGATCCGCGTCGGGCCGAGGCGCAGGCCTTCCTGGTAGATGTTGGTCGAGGACATGGTGCTGCCCGGATCCATCGCGCCGATGTCGTTCCAGTGGGCGCGGGCGGCGCCGAAGCCGACCAGTTCGCCCTTGTGGAAGATCGGGCCGATGGCGGTCACGTCATGCAGGTGGGTGCCCTGCATGTAGCTGTCGTTCATGATGAAGATGTCGCCCTCGTGGATGTCGTCTCCGTAGTAGTCCTTGACATGGCGGACGCAGACATCGATGGCGCCGATGAACAGCGGCACGCCGGTGGACTGGCCGAGCATGTTGCCGTGCTCGTCCATCAGCGCCACGGCGCTGTCCTTGCCTTCATAGATGATCGCTGAGTGGGCGGAACGCCAGAGCGAGGCGTTCATGTCCTCGGCGCAGGAGATGACGAAGTTGCGGACAACTTCGGTGGTGATCGGATCTGCGATGCTCATGCCGCGCCCTCCTTGGTCAGGCTCATGTGGCCGCCGTCGATCAGCCGTGCTGTCCAGCCGGGCGGCAGTAGGGTGGTGGAGGTAACCTCCTCGATGATGGCCGGGCCGGCCACGCTGTCGCCATCGCCGATGCTGTTGCGGTCGATGATCGAGGTGGGGAGAGGTTTGCCCGAGAACCAGACTTCGCGCTCCCGCGCGCGACGTGGCGTTTCGCGTTCGGGCGCCGCGTTTTCGGGTCTTTCCAGTCGGCCGAGCGCCGCCAACCGGATATTGGCCATCTCGACGCGGTTCTCAGGACTGTTGTGGCCGTATTGACGTTCATAGGCGGCGTCGAAATCGGCGCGGATCCTGTCCATGTCGATCGGGCCATCCGCCAGCGGAATGGTCAGCACATATTCCTGGCCGTAGTAACGGAAGTCGATGGCGCGTTCGAAAGACACGCGGTGACCGGTGATGCCCTCATCGGCAAGGAAAGCGCGTCCCTTCCGCTCCAGCCCTTCGAAGGCGGTTTCGATCGTGGCGGCCTCGATCATGTCCCAGAAACTGTAAAGCGTCTCCTTGAAATCGTGCCGCACGTCGGTCTGCAGCATGCCCCAGGCAGAGAACGCGCCGGGGTGCACCGGGATGATGACTTCGGAGATTTCCAGTTCCTCGGCCAGTGCCGCGGCTTGTGCCGGACCGGCGCCACCGAAGGCGACGAGGGAAAAATCCCGCGGGTCGATGCCGCGCTGGATGGTGATGGTCCTGATGGCGTCGGCCATCTTGGCGTTGACGATGTCGATGACGCCCTGGGCCATCTCTTCCGCATTCATGCCGAAATCGGCACCAAGTGCGGCAAGCGCGGACGCCGCTGCGTCCCGGTCGAGCGTCATTTCTCCGCCCGAGAAATTGGCGCCGTCGAGCCGTCCGAGCACGAGGTTGGCGTCCGACACCACAGGCTCGGTGCCGCCCAGCCCATAGCAGACCGGTCCGGGCTTGGAGCCTGCGGATTGCGGACCCACGCGCAGCGCACCGGCCTCTTTCCAGGCGATCGAGCCGCCGCCGGCGCCGATGACGTGGATATCGACCACCGACATCTGGATCGGCAGGCCTTCGAGCATCGCCTCGTTGGAGGTGGATGGCAGTCCATCGATCACCAGCGAGGCATCGAACGACGTGCCGCCCATATCCACGCAGATCAGGTTGCCGCGTCCTGTCGCGGCCGACAACGCCTTGCCGCCGATGGCGCCGCCGACCGGTCCGGAAAGCAGGGTCTGCAACGGTGTCTCGGACGCAGCGGCGGCCGTCATGACGCCGCCATTCGATTCCATCACATGCAGCGCACCGCCCTCGGGCAGGCGGTCGCCCATCTCCGACTGCAGGGTCGAGATGTAACGCCGCACGACAGGTGCGAGGTAGGCGTCTGTCACGGTCGTCGAGGTGCGCTCGAACTCGCGCCATTCGGGCGAAACCTTGTGCGACATGACGATCTGCAGCCCAGGCAGACGCTCGGAGAGATACGCTTGAACCGCCAGTTCATGGGCCGGATTGTTGAAGGAGAAGAGCAGGGAAATGGCGATCGCCTCGTAGGCTTCGGCCGCGCAGGCGGCGACCAGCCTGTCGAGGTCCGCCAGGCGCAGAGGCTCCAGTTCGCCCCCGTCCGCGGCGATCCGGCCACCCACTGTGTAGGTATGCTCGAGCGGAACCAGCGGCTCGGGCTTGTTCCAGCGGATCGAGAAGATCTCGCCGCGGTCATTGCCCTGGATGGTGTAGATATCGCGAAAATTTTCGTTGGTGACCAGTGCCACCTTCGAGCCCTTGCGGGTGAGCAGGGCGTTGAGGCCGACAGTGGTGCCATGCACGAAGAAAGCGAGCTCCCCATTGTCGCCCAGAACCTGATCGATACCCTTGAGCACGGCGAGCGCCGGGTTGTCCGGCGTGGACAGGACCTTGGTAGCACCGCAGCGTCCGGTGGCCACATCCTGGTAGACGATGTCTGTAAATGTGCCGCCGATATCGGCCGACACGCGATAGCTGGTTTTCACTGTTCCTGATCCTTTGGCTGGGGAGTGGCGCGCACCGGATGCGCGCCACTGGCCTCGTTCGGCTGTTGCTTGATTACTGTTCCCACTCACCGGTGAAATCGGGATTGGCCGCAAGAACAGCGGCATCGATCATCGCGTCGATCGGCCCGGCCTCGTCCATGTTGATGGCCTGGGTCACCGGCTTGCCTTCGATCGCGTTTGCGATCTGCTCCATGGCCAGCGCACCCATGGTCTTGGGGAAGTAGGCCAGTGTCGAATCCCAGCGGCCCTCGCGGATCGCGGAGATTGCGATGGCCGCCGCGCCGCCGCCCGACAGATACAGATCGGCCGGGTTCATGCCAGCCGATTCAAGCGCGATTTCGACGCCCACCAGGTGCTGGTCGGCATTGGAAAGGACGGCATTGACGTCCGGATTGGCCTGCAGGATGTCGGTCATCGCCTTCAGGCTCGGATCGGGCGAGTAATAGCCCTCGCCGACCGCGACGACCTTGATGTTGTCATGCTTGGACAGGACCGACTGGAAGGTCTCGAGGCGGAGGTTGTCGAAGGGAAAGATCTTGGCGCCGATGATGATGACCACGTTGCAGGGGTCCTTGTCGGCGCAATAGCTGACGACAGCCTCGGCCTGCGCGGTCGCACCGGGAACCGGTGGCGAAGCCGCGGTCACGGTGATGCCCTCGACCTGCGGCTCAAGCGTGTTGAGATCCGGTCCGATCGG
>JAHJUC010000300.1 GCA_018829385.1 Alphaproteobacteria bacterium | reverse complement strand
GGTGAAGCTTTATCCCGCCGGCGCCACCACCAATTCCCATTCCGGCGTCCGCGATCTTGCCAAGGTCATGCCGGTGCTCGAGAAGATGGCTCAGATCGGCATGCCGCTGTGCATCCACGGCGAGGTCACCGATCCGGCGGTCGACATCTTCGACCGGGAAGCCGTCTTCATCGAAACCGTGCTCGATCCGCTGCGCCGCAAGCTTCCCGAGCTCAGGATTACGCTCGAGCATGTCACGACGTCCAACGGCATCGATTATGTCATGGGCTCGGACGCCAATCTGGCCGGCAGCATCACCACCCATCACCTGATGATCAACCGCAACGCCATTCTCGCCGGCGGCATCAAGCCGCATTACTACTGCCTGCCGGTCGCCAAGCGCGAGAGCCATCGGCTGGCGCTGCGCAAGGCGGCGACCTCCGGCGACAGGCGCTTCTTCCTCGGTACCGATTCCGCCCCGCATGTCGATCCGCTGAAGGAATGCGCCTGCGGCTGCGCCGGTATCTTCACGTCGATCAACACGCTGTCATGCTTTGCCCATGTGTTCGAGGAAGACAATGCACTCGACAAGCTGGCCGGCTTTGCCAGCCGCAACGGTCCGGCCTGGTATGGCTTGCCGGTCAACAGCGAGACCGTGACGCTGGTACGGCGCGACCAGCCGGTGTCCTGGCCTGACAAGATCGAGACCGGTGACGGGCCGGTGACGGTGTTTGACCCGCTGGTGCCCATCCACTGGGAAGTTGCCTGAGCGCTCTTTAATCCGCTGGTCCGAACTGGTATTCGGATCGCCGAAACCCTTGCCGGAGCGAATGTTCGGGCCTGACCCTGGAGGCAACGCCGATGTTTTCCAACACGTTTCCCGACAAGGCGAAGATCGCCGAGCTTGTCGCCAGCCAGCTTCTGGAAATCAAGGCGGTGCATTTCAATGCCACCGAGCCCTACAAGCTGGCCTCCGGAATGATGAGCCCGGTCTATATCGATTGCCGCAAGCTGATCTCCTATCCGCGCATCCGCTCCGCCGTGATGGACTTCGCCGCGGCAACGATCATGTCGGAAGCCGGTTTCGAGCAGTTCGACTGCGTGGCTGGCGGCGAGACGGCGGGCATTCCCTTTGCCGCCTTCCTCGCCGAACGCCTCGGCCTGCCGATGATCTATGTGCGCAAGAAACCCAAGGGCCATGGCCGCAACGCCCAGATCGAGGGTGAATTGCCGGAAGGCTCGCGGGTGCTGGTGATCGAGGACCTGACCACCGCGGGCGGATCGATGTTCACCTTCATCGATGCCATCCGCGCGGCGGGCTGCACCGTCGATCACGGCATTGCGCTGTTCTATTACGGTATTTTCGAAGAGGCCGGGAAACGCTTCGCCAACGGCAAGGTCGAACTGCACTACCTCGCCACCTGGCGCGACGTGCTGGCCGCGGCGACCCGGCAGCAGGCCTTCGATCCGGCGACGCTGAAATCGGTGGAAGCCTTTCTCGACGCGCCGCTCAAATGGTCAGCCCAGCATGGCGGCGTATCCGAACTTCCGACATAACCCCGGCAAACCCTGTCCGCTCGCGCGGCAAGTGGAGGACACGAGATGATCATCTGTTGTGGCGAAGCGCTGATCGACATGCTGCCGCGGACTACGACCGAGGGCGAAGACGCGTTCTCGCCCTATGCCGGCGGATCGGTGTTCAACACGGCGCTGGCGCTCGGCCGGCTGGGATTGAAGACCGGCTTCTTCACCGGGCTGTCGAGCGACATGTTCGGTGACATCCTGCGCCAGGCGCTGAACGAGAGCGGCGTCGACCACAGCTATTGTGCCACGCTGGACCTGCACACCACGCTGGCCTTCGTGCGGCTGGTCAATGGCCAGGCCAGCTACGCGTTCTTCGACGAGAACACCGCCGGCCGGATGATCACCGAGGCGCATCTGCCCGCACTCGGCGATGAGGTGGAAGCCCTGCATTTCGGCGCCATCAGCCTGATCCCCGACCCCTGCGGCGCGACCTATGAAAGCCTGATGCGGCGCGAACATGGATCGCGCGTGATTTCGCTTGATCCCAACATCCGGCCCGGTTTCATCACCGATGCCGCGAAGCACCGCGCCCGCATCGACCGCATGATCGCCATGAGCGACATCGTCAAGATGTCGGACGAAGATCTCGAATGGTTTGGCATGCCAGACATGGAAACCGCTGCCAGGACCTGGCTCGGGCAGGGACCGAGCCTTGTGGTCTTCACCCGTGGCGCCAGGGGCGCCATTGGCTTTAGCCGCGAGCACACCGTCGAGGTTGACGGCGTGGCGGTCACGGTTGCCGATACGGTCGGTGCTGGCGACACCTTTAACGCCGGCATTCTCGCCTCGCTCAAGCGCGACAATGTTCTGACCAAGCAGGCGATGAAGACCCTGTCGGCGGAAGCCATCGGCAATGCGCTCCGGCTTGGAGCCAAGGCCGCCGCCATCACCGTGTCGCGGCCAGGAGCCAATCCACCCTGGGCCAGCGAAATCGGCTTCTGATCAGTCGCCTGCCGGCAGTTTCAGCCGCGCATGTCGCGAATGGTTTCTGCCAGCATCAGCGTCGAGCTGTCATGGCCTTCGCCGCTGCTCTCGCCCTTGACCACCGGTAAAAGCGCGGTCGCCAGTTCCTTGCCCAGTTCCACGCCCCACTGGTCGAACGCATTGATGCCGAAGATCTGCGCCTCGACAAACACCCGGTGCTCGTAAAGCGCGATCAGCCGCCCGAGCGCGAATGGCGTCAGCCGGTCATAAACCAGGGTGATCGATGGCCGGTTGCCCGGAAACGTCTTGTGCGGCGCAAGCCGGTCGGCTTCGCTTTCCGAAGCGCCACCCGCAATCAGCTGCGCCCGCGCTTCCTCCGTGGTGCGGCCGCGCATCAGCGCTTCCGACTGCGCCAGGCAATTGGCAATCAGCAGCTGGTGCTGGTGCTTGAGATGCGGCTCATGCCCGTTGGCGGCGATCATGAATTCGACCGGGATCACGTCGGTGCCCTGGTGCAGCAGCTGGAAGAACGCATGCTGGCCATTGGTGCCGGGCTCGCCCCAGACGATCGGCCCGGACGCCGTGTCCAGCGGCTTTCCGTCAAGGTCAACCGACTTGCCGTTTGATTCCATGTCGAGCTGCTGCAGATAGGCCGGGAACCGCGAAAGCCGCTGGTCATAGGGAATGATCGCCCGGCTCGGATAACCGCAGACCAGCCGGTGCCAGATGCCCAGAAGCCCCAGCAGCATCGGCAGGTTCTTGCCTAGGGGAGCGGACTTGAAATGCTCGTCCATGGCCCGCGCGCCGGCAAGAAACGCGGCGAAATCCTGCTTGCCGATGGCGATCATCAGCGGCAGCCCGATCGCCGACCACAGCGAGTAGCGCCCCCCGACCCAGTCCCAGAAACCGAAGACGCGGTCCTCCTTGAGGCCGAATTTGGCCACCTTGTCGAGCGCGGTGGAGAGCGCCGCGAAATGCAGCGCTACCGCGGCTTCCCCCAGGCTGGAGACGACGAACTCCCGCGCCGTTGCCGCGTTGGTCATGGTCTCGACCGTGGTGAAGGTCTTCGAGGCGACGATGATCAGCGTGGTTTCCGGGTCGAGGCCGGACAGCGTGTCGGCAATATGCGCCCCATCGACATTGGAGACGAAATGCAGCCGCGGGCCGTCATGGTAGGGTGCGAGCGCCAGCGTCGCCATCACCGGGCCGAGATCCGATCCGCCGATGCCGATATTGACCACATCGGTGAACGGCTTGCCCGTTGCGCCGAGGATCGAGCCGCCGCGCACCCCGTCCGAGAACGCGCCCATGGCGTCAAGCACCGCGTGAACCTGCGGCACCACGTTCTCGCCGCCGACCCGGATGTCGGCATCCGGTGCCGCCCGCAGGGCGGTGTGCAGCACGGCGCGGCCTTCGGTCGTGTTGATTGCCTCGCCGGCAAACATCCGGTCCCGCTGGGCTTCCACACCTGCGGCGCTTGCCAGTCCGGAAAGCAGCGCCAGCGTCTCGTCGTTCACCGCGCATTTGGAAAAATCCATCCTCAGATCGTCAAGCCCGACGGTGTAGCGGCCGGCACGAACGGAATCGGCGGTAAAAGCCGCCCGAAGCGTAACGGCGGAGCCGCTGTCCCAGTGGGATTTGAGGTCGGACAGAGCCTGATGGATGGTCTTCGACAAAGCTTGGGCCTCCGTGTTTGGGATACCCACCTATGCGGCGAGGCCCGCGGGAAATCAAGTTTCCCGCGGGCCTCGTGTGTCCCGAATTCGGTCTTGGATCAGGCGTCGCGCAATTCGCGGCGCAGGATCTTGCCGACATTGGTCTTCGGCAATTCATCCTTGAAGACAACGATCTTGGGCCGCTTGTAGTTGGTCAGCCCGGTGGCGCAATGGGCCTTGACGTCGGCCTCGGTCAGATTCGGGTCCTTGCGCACGATAAACAGCTTCACCGCTTCGCCGGAATGTTCGTCCGGCACTGCAACCGCCGCCGCTTCGGCCACGCCTGGGTGCGACACCGCAACCTCTTCGACCTCGTTCGGGTAGACGTTGAAGCCCGAAACCAGGATCATGTCCTTCTTGCGGTCGACGATCTTGGTGTAGCCTCGCTCGTCCATGAAGCCCATGTCACCGGAGCGGAAATAGCCGTCGTCGGTCATCACCTTGGCGGTCTCGTCAGCCCGGTTCCAGTACCCCGCCATCACCTGCGGACCCTTGATGCAGATCTCGCCGACTTCGCCCAGCGGCATCGACTTGCCGTCCTCGTCGCGGATGTCGATATAGGTCGAAGGCAGAGGCAAGCCGATGGTGCCGGAGAAATCGTCGGCATCAAACCGGTTTGCGGTGGCCACCGGGGCTGTTTCCGACAGTCCGTAGCCTTCCGAGATCACGCAGCCGGTCAGTTGCTTCCAGCGGTCCGCCACCGGGCGCTGAACCGCCATGCCGCCGCCGAGCGACAGAAGCAGTGGCTTGAAGTTCAGCTTCTGGAAGTCTTCATTGTTGAGAAGCGCGTTGAACAGGGTGTTGAGCCCCGGGAAGACGTGGAACTCGTATTTGCCCAGCTCCTTGACGAAGCCGGGAATATCGCGCGGGTTGGGGATCAGCAAATTGTGCGCGCCCTGCGACATCCCCATCAGTGCGTTCACCGTCAGGGCGAAGATGTGATAGAGCGGCAGCGCGCAGACATAGAGCAGCACCTCGGGCTTCTGCTTCTTGACGAAGGCGGCCGGAAGCCACAGATCGTTCTGCGCCACGTTGGAAAGCACGTTCGAGTTCGTCAGCGTCGCGCCTTTCGAAACGCCGGTCGTCCCGCCGGTGTATTGCAGGAATGCCACGTCTTCGGGACTGGTGGCGGCAGCCTTGAGCGTCTTGCCCTGGCCGGCCGACAGCGCCGCCTTGAAGCTGACATGACCCGGCAGCGACCAGGCCGGAACCAGCTTCTTGACCTTGCGGACAACAAAGTTGACCAGATGCCCCTTCAGTCCCAGCAGGTCCCCCATTGTCGCCACGCAGACATGCTTGACATCGGTACGGGCGACCACCTGCTGCAGGGTGACGGCGAAGTTCTCGAGGATGATGATCGCCTTGGCGCCCGAATCCTTGAGCTGGTGTTCGAGTTCGCGCGGAGTGTAGAGCGGGTTGACATTGACCACCGTGTAACCGGCACGCAGGACTGCGGCCATTGTCACCGGCGTCTGCAGGATGTTCGGCATCATCACCGCAACCCGGTCGCCCTTCTGAAGGCCGAGCGACTGCAACCAGGCGCCGATCGCCGAGGACATGCTTTCCATCTCGGAATAGGTGATGGTCTTGCCCATGCAGGTATAGGCAGGCCGGCCGGCAAAACGCTTGAATGAATCCTCGATCAGGGCCGCGACGGATGAGTATTGCAGCGGGCCGATATCGGCGGCGGTGTTTGGCGGGTAGGATGCCAGCCAGATGCGGTCTTTGGCAGCAGTCGTATTCATGATGTCTCACTCCCTTTTTATCCGGCTGTGGGCGCATGCCGCGAACTGGCTGCTGCCCCTCTTCCCTCACTCCGGTATT
>JAHJUC010000299.1 GCA_018829385.1 Alphaproteobacteria bacterium | reverse complement strand
GCTGTCGTGGGATCAGCCATTGTTCGAGGCTCCCCTTCTGGCGGCGAGCGCATTGGCCAGCAGCACCAGGATGACCAGCGCCATCAGGATCAGCGCGGCCGCCGAGCCGAACGGCCAGTTGCGCGAGGCGCCGAACTGCATGGCGATCATGTTGCCGATCATCAGCTTCTTGCCGCCGCCCAGGAGCTCGGGCGTGATGTAGGCGCCAAGACCGGGGATGAAGACCAGGATGCAGCCGGCGACAATTCCCGGCTTTGCCAGCGGAACGATGACATGAAACAGCACTTTCAGCCGGTTTGCGTAAAGATCGTAGCCGGCTTCGACCAGGCTGAAATCGAGCTTCTCGAGGCTCGCGTAGATCGGCAGCACCATGAATGGCAGAAACGAGTAGATCAGCCCGATGAACACCGCGGTGTCGGTGTAAAGGATGGTCAGCGGCGACGAGATGATGCCGGCCTTCATCAGCATGATGTTGATGATGCCTTCGTCGCGGATGATCAGCAGCATGGCATAGGTGCGGATCAAGAGATTGGTCCAGAACGGCAGCGTGATCAGGAACAGCCAGATGTTGCGCTGCTCGCGCGGCTTCGTCGCAATGAAATAGGCGGTCGGAAAGCCAAGGATGAGGGCGCCCAGCGTGGCGCCCAGCGCGAGCCCGATCGATCTCAGAAAGATCGAGACATAAGCTGAATTGAAGACAAGCGTGTCATCGAAGATGTCGCGCTGGAACAGGAACTGCACGTAGCTGTCGGTGCTGAACTTCCAGGTCACGCCGCCATAGGTGCCGGGCGTCAGGAACGAATAGACGACGGTGATCCCCAGCGGCAGGATGCTGATGGCGAGGATGATTGTCAGCGCCGGTGCAAGCAGCCAGGCCCGGGTGACGCGCTCGTTGCGCCGGTTCTGGTCGATCGCGGCCGCAAGCGCCGTCTGAGGCTCCCGGCCGCTCATTCCAGCACCCGGATCAGCTCGGGCTGCAGGACGGCGCCGATCGTGGCGCCAGGCTGGTACCGGCCCTCGTCAACCGCGCCGGGATTGCGGATCACGATTTCCTCGCCGGTGCCGAGCCGAAGGTGGAGATTTGTCGCCGCGCCGAAATAGACGATGTTTTCGAGAATGCCGGTGAGCGTCGGTGTCTCGCCCGCGCCCGCCAGCCGCACATTCTCGGGCCTGATCGCCACGCTGACATTCCCGGACCGTGCCGATGCCGTCCCGAGATGCGCGGAAACCCTGGTTCCGTCTTTCAGCCGTACCGTCGCTAGATCGCCGTCCGTGTGCTCCACGGTTCCTTCGAGAATGTTGATGTCGCCGATGAAATCGGCCACGAACCGGTGCGTCGGGCGGTCATAGATATCGCGCGGCGTGCCGATCTGCAGGATCTTGCCGGATTTCATCACCGCGATCCGGTCCGACATGGTGAGCGCCTCTTCCTGGTCGTGGGTCACGAACACGAAGGTGATGCCGGTCTCGGCCTGCAGGCTTTTCAGCTCCAGCTGCATGTTCTTGCGCAGCTTGAGATCGAGTGCTGCCAGCGGCTCGTCGAGCAGCAGCACCTTGGGCGCCGGCGCCAAGGCCCGGGCCAGTGCCACGCGCTGCTGCTGGCCGCCCGAAAGCTGGTCCGTCCGGCGTCCGGCCATGGCCTCGAGCTGAACCAGCGCCAGCATGCGCTCGGTCGTCTGCTTGATCTCCGCGGCCGGCTTGCCGAGCATCCTGAGCCCGAAACCGATGTTCTCGGCCACCGTCATGTGCGGAAACAGCGCGTAATTCTGGAAAACCGTGTTGATCGGACGCCGGTGCGGAGGCTTGTCCGTGATATCCTGACCCTGCAGCGAGATCGAACCCTGTGTCGGCAGTTCGAACCCCGCGATCAACCGCAGCAGGGTTGTCTTTCCGCAGCCGGACGGACCGAGCAGCGTGAAGAACTCGTTCTCGAGAATGTCGAGTTCGACGCTGTCGAGCGCGGTGACCGCGTAGTCTCCCTGTCCGAAGGTCTTTGACAGGG
>JAHJUC010000298.1 GCA_018829385.1 Alphaproteobacteria bacterium | reverse complement strand
GCCACGAGGGCCACGACCGAGATGTGAACGGCCCAGACGAGAGGTGATTTTCTCGATGATGTTGCGTGCATCGCCGTCTCCCTCAGCGCGTTTCTTTGCGGGCGTTGTAGACATTCCAGACCAGGATCGGGGTGACCAGCAACATGATGATCATGGCGCTGGCGGAGCCGACGCCCCAGTCGTTGGCGCGAAACAGCTTGTCGTACATGTAGTTGGCCAGAACCTGGGTCTCCCATTGCCCGTTAGTCATGGCGAAGACGATGTCGAAGACCTTGAGCACGACGATGGTGATGGTGGTCCAGACCACGACGATGGTGCTCATGATCTGCGGCACCTTGATCTTGAAGAAGATCTGGAACGGATTGGCGCCGTCGATGACGGCTGCCTCGATGGTTTCCTCGGGAATGCCGCGGAGTGCTGCCGAGAGGATCACCATGGCAAAGCCGGTCTGGATCCAGACCAGCACCACCATCAGGAAGATCGAGTTCCAGAACGGGATGGTCAGCCAGGTCTGCGGTTCACCGTAGGGCAGCGTGGCGGAGGCCAGCGAAACGATGGCGCCGAGCGACAGCCAGATCATCCAGGCGGCGCCGATGGCGGCAATCGCGCGCAGGCCATGGGCCCACCAGTGCGACTTGCCATGGCCCTTTTCACGGCCGAGCAGCGGCCGCAGGATCTGGTAGATGACGAAGGCCATCAGGCCGGCGAAGAGCGCGATCAGCAGCGCGGGCACGACCTTGAGGAACAGCACCGACATGGCGCCGCCGTCGAAGCTCAGCCAGACGGCATTGAGCACGCCGATCTGGTCCTGGCCGGCGGGCCGGGTGTCGTAGACCAGTTTCCAGATCACCGCCGCGCCGACAAACGAGATCGCCATCGGCATGAAGATCAGCGACTTGGCGATGCCGCCCCAGGAGATGCGGTCGGTGAGCTGGGCGGCGAGCAGGCCGAAGCCGGTGGAAAATGCGGGCACGATCACCAGCCACAGCATGTTGTTGCGCATGGCTTCCCAGAATTTCGGTTCCCGGCCCATCTGGATGTAATTGTCGAGCCCGACGAAGGCACCGCCGGCGTCGCGGTCGGTCAGCGACAGCCAGAGCGTGGCAAACACCGGATAGGCGAGATAGAGGCCGAGCGCGAACAGCGCCGGAAAGAGGAACAGCCAGGGCCTTATCTGGTTGGCCCGGTTGATGTTGCGGCCGGCATTCTCGCCCCTGGCCGGGAACAGCACCCTGTCGAGGAACTGGTTGGAAAAATAGAAGTATCCCACGCATCCGCCGACGCCGACGATGATGGTGATCAAGCCCTGCAGTGCCGGATGCATTCCTTCCCTCCCAAAAAGGCCGTACTGACGGCAATCCCGGCCGAGCGCCGGGATTGCCTTGTCTGGTAGCAGGGTTCGCTTACTTCAGCGCATCCCAGGACTTCTGGATTTCGGAGGCGACTTCTTCGGCCGGCTTGCCGCCGGCATAGTCGACCATGCCGGTCCAGAACGAACCGGCGCCGACGCCGCCCGGCATCAGGTCGGATCCGTCGAAGCGGAAGGTGGTGGCGCCGAGAAGAATGTCGTTCATCTTCTTGAGCGTCGGGTCGCCGAAGACATCGGTGTTGACCGCCTTGTAGGGGGTGAGGAAGCCCTTCTGGGCCATCCAGATTTCATGCGCGATCGGCGATTCCAGGAACTTGATCAGCGCCTGCGCACCGGGGCTGTCCTTGGTGATGGCCCAGAGGGTGCCCGCACCCAGGACCGGCTTGCCGAGATCCTTGTCGGCATAGGCCGGCATGTAGAAGAAGTCCGCGTCGGTGCCGACCTTGGTGCCTTCGGGGAAGAAGGCCGGGATGAAGGAGGCCTGGTGGTGCATGTAGCACTGCGGCGGCGAGGAGAAGAGGCCCTTCGGGCTGTCGCGGAAATCGGTGGTGGCGACAGCGCCGGCGCCGCCGGCGACGAACTTGTCGTTGCGGGCGAACCAGCCGAATTCCTCGATGGCGCCGATGACGGCCGGATCGGTGAACTTGACCTCGTTGGAGACCCACTTGTCATAGACATCGGGGGCCTGGGTGCGCAGCATCATGTCCTCGACCCAGTCGGTGGCGGGCCAGCCGGTGGCGCCGCCCGATCCCAGACCGATGCACCAGGGCGTGCCGCCGTCGGCGACGATCTGCTCGGTCAGCGCCTTGAGCTCTTCCATCGACTGCGGGATCTCGTAGCCGGCATCCTCGAAGTTCTCGGGGATGTACCAGACCAGCGATTTCACATCGACCTTGTAGAAGAAGCCGTAGAGGTTCTCGGTGCCGTCCTTGCCGGCATAGGTGCCGAGATCGACCCAGGACTGGCCGGCGGCATAGTTTTCCTTGACCCATTCGGCGGTGCCTTCGGGCAGCGGCGACAGG
>JAHJUC010000297.1 GCA_018829385.1 Alphaproteobacteria bacterium | reverse complement strand
GCCGGCAGGCATGTCGAAAGCCCAGGCGCCAAGCGGCGTGACCAGGGCAAGCGCGATGATTTCGAAACTCAGCGCGTGGCGGATTCTGTCTTTGGTGCCGCGCATGGAGATCTCCCGGTATTTTCACCGGGTCGTCCCGGCCACTGTTTTCCCTTATGGGGGAGGTCGTCCTCGCTGATCAGGGTTATGAACGGATTTGAGGGTCCCTGGCAAGACCGGCTTCTTCAAGCAGCCAGTCGCGGAACAGTCCGGCGTCGGGGTGGGCCGTCTCGTCGTAGTTTGCAATCAGGTGGAACGCCTCGTCTACCGGCACGGCCAGGTCGAAAGGCGCGATCAGGCGACCTGATGCCAGATCCTCTTCGGTCATCGACGATCGGCCAAGGGCAACGCCTGCGCCTTTGGCCGCGACCTCGAAGGCAATCAGCGATGTGTCGAAATGCAGGCCGAGGCCCCGGTCGATGTCGCCGCCAACACCGGCGGCGTTGAGCCACAGGCCCCAGCCTTCCTCGTAGCCGAGCACGTGCAGCAGCGGGTGATTTGCCAGATCCTCAGGCTTGCGGATGGGGTTTTCACCTTCAAGCAGTGCTGGGCTGCACACTGGTGTGATCGTTTCCCAGGTCAGGCGCTCTGCGTTCAGGCCCGGCCAGTTGCCGACGCCATAGCGGATGTCGAAATCGAATTGCTCCTTTTCGAACTCATCGCCCCAGACACTGGAAATGATACGGATGTTCACCCCGGGATGGCGCGCCATGAACCGCGGCAGCCTGGGCGCCAGCCAGTTGATGGAGAACCCGACCAGGCAGCGGATGGTCAGCATCTCGCTGCGGCGGCGGCCGAACACCTCGTTGGTTCCCGCGGCAAGCCGGTCAAAACTGTCGCGAACCTTCGGCAGATAGGCCTCGCCCGTCTTGGTCAGTTCGAGGCTGCGGGGGTTTCTGATGAACAGTTGTTCGCTGAGATAGAGTTCAAGCAGCTTCACCTGTTTGGATATCGCCGCCTGCGTCAGATTGAGCTCGACCGCGGCCTGGGTGAAGCTCAGACGCCGCGCGGAAGCTTCAAAAGCGCGAAGCCAGTTGAGTGGCGGCAATTTTCGGCTCATGCGTGATCTCTTTATCCGGCGACGAAGTCATGGACGACGCATATGTCGTTGGCCGTGCCTAGCATGGATTCATGACGCCGCCTGTTCAGATCACGACGATTTACGGTTGGACGGCCCTCCCGGATGCGGTCCTTGATGCGGCTGCATTGGCAGGCCTCTCACGCGTTCTCCAGGTCGGTTTGCGGGTGCAAGGGACGTCGTGACACCGATCCTGAACCATTCCAGCCGCAGATGATCCGTTCCGGATGTCGACTGCGGACGATGATCCGCGGCGCATTCCGGCCACCCGAGTTCAGTTCGGCAACGCGGTCTCGCGCGGTTCGGCAAAGGAGCGGACGGTCTTGAGCGCGCCTTCGAGCTGATCGCCCTTTTCGTCGGCGAGCGCCGCCTCGCGCAGAAGCTTGCACCAGTGGGCGGCGTCGTCGCGGCCGGCGAGCAAGGCCACGCCGTCCATCACCCGGTCGAACTTGGACAGGCCGCGCGCATGGGTGTCGGAATAGCCCTTGACCAGGCGGCGGTTGCGCAGGGTTTCGACGCCGAGCGCATAGTCGATCTTGCGGTAGGTCAAGGCCTTGTCGAGCCAGGCTTCCATGTGCTCTTTCTCGATGGCATGACGCAGGGTGCCGCGCCGATACTTGCGCAGGCCGCCGAGCACGTAGAGCTGGGCAAAGGGCAGCAGCCTGTCGGTCCTGAGCCTGCGGCCCTTGTTGAACAGCCGGTCGATCAGGCGCATGCCGCCCTCGCTCTTGGACAGCCGGCGGCCGAGACCGGATGGCATCATGCCGACGATTTCCTCGGCGCGGGGATGCATGAATTCGGTCAATTTCATCTGCGCCCCCTTCGCCGGGGCAATCTCTGTGCGAACCCGGGCAAAACGGCTGCCACGGGTCTTGAGGTCGGCAACGCGGAAGACGTCGTCATAGGCCATCGCCTTGGCGATGTATTTCGCGGCTTCCCGGGTCAGCTCATGCCCCTTGGCGGGGTCGTCCTGTGCCAGCACATGCTCGAGCCGGTCGAGATATTCGCCGCCATAATCGAGATCCTGGAAATCGACCACCGCGCGCAGGCCGGTGAGCGCCATGTCGCGCACGGCCTCGGGCATGGCGGCGGCGCGGGCTTCGAGTTTTGACCACTGCTCGACCAGATGCTTCGGGCCGGCGGGCGCGTTGGCTGCCGGGAGTTTTGCCTGGCCGGCCTGGGGCCGTTCGATCTTGCCGCCGGCAGCTGCATCGAAACCAGCAGCGAAGGCGCGAAGACTGGCCTCGACGCCGCGCCCTGAGGCCTTGATCGCGGCTTCGAAACTCTCGCGCTCGAAGGGAAGGGCGCCCGACCCGGCGAGCGCGCCGAACAGGCTGGCCGAGATCATCGAGCCGGCGTCGACCGCCATCTTCTCCATGTCGAAGGCGATGAAGCGCTGCGCGGCGATTTCCGCCGCGGCGATCACTTCCTCGGAATTGGCGATGCCGTCGCCGGGCACGGTCTTTTCGGAGACGGCCAGCGCCCGGTGCGAGGAGGCGATCAATGTCGTACGGTCGGGGGTGACGAAGCCGCGCATGATGGCGCGGCCGGCCTCCATCATCTCGGCGGCGACCAGGATGTCGACGTCGCCTGCTGCCGGCAGAAGGGAGAACACCGGCGCGCGTTCCTGCGCCGGGGCCATCTCCATGTAATAGATCGTGGCGCCTGTGCGCTGGGCGACGCCGGCCACCGAGGTTGCCTGCACCACGTAGCCGTTGCGATGGGCGCAATCCTCGATCCAGTTGGTGAGCACGCCGCCACCCTGGCCGCCGACGGCCATGATCGCGAGCTTGATGATCTGGTCAAGCGCCGGGTCGTGGGCCTTGGATTTGAGTGCTGTCTGGGTCTTGCTTGCCATGGGTCAGGTCCGGACGAATTCGATGCGGCCGCGCGAGCGACGATTTTGCAGCCAGGCGATGGTGCGGCTGGTGAACGAGCCGAGGGTGCGTTCGAACCAGCCCGGATTGTGCACCACATCGGCGCGGAAGAACGACGGGCACAGCACGGCGGCATCGGCGACTTCGCCGCAATTGCCGCAGCCGACGCAGCTCTGGTCGATGCTGGCGACCGGATCGTCCCGGAGCGGATCGTCGAGCTTCTTCAAGGACAGCGACGGACAGCCGGAGAGCCGGATGCAGGCGTGATCGCCGGTGCAGATGTCCTCGTCGACGCCGAAGCGCGGCTTTTCGACCCGGCGGCCTTCCTTGATGGCCTTGTTCATCAGCGGCTTTTCGCGGCGCTGCTTGTTGAGCATGCATTCCGAGGAGGCGATGATGACCTTGGGGCCGACATGGTCGGTGGTCAGCGCCTCTTTCAGGATCTCGCGCATCTTGGGCACGTCATAGGTGCGGTCGAGCTGGCGGACCCATTTGACGCCGACGCCCTTGACCGCATCGGCGATCGGGTGGCCGGTGGCCTTGGTGGCGTTGTCGGCGCGCGAGGACAGGATGTCCTGGCCGCCGGTGGCAGCGGAATAGAAATTGTCGACGATGACGATGACGCCGTCGGACTTGTTGTAGACCGCGTTGCCGATCGAGGACGACAAGCCGTTGTGCCAGAAGCCGCCATCGCCCAGAATCGAGATCGATCGTTTCTCGCCACCGCCGTCGAAGGCGGCGTTGGAGGCCGGGCCGAGGCCGTAACCCATGGTGGAACCGCCGATCTCGAAGGGTGGAAGGCTGGCAAACAGGTGGCAGCCGATGTCGCCGGCGATCTGGTGCTTGCCGAATTCCTGCTCGGTCATCTTGAGGGCGGCAAAGATCGGCCGTTCCGGGCAGCCGGTGCAGAAGCCCGGCGGACGGATCGGAACGGTCTTGGAGAGATCGGGAAGCGCCGGCTTCTCTTCGGAGTTGGGTGCGCGCAGGCGGGCGGGCAGCAATTCGGGCGCCGCCTTCTTGAGGAAGGCCTCGATGCCGTCGAGCATGATCTGGCCGGTGTATTCCCCGGCCATCGGCAGCATGTCCTTGCCGTGCAGGCCGATGGTCTTTCCGGCCCGGTACAGCGCCGATCCGAGCGCCTGTTCGATGAATTCCGGCTGGCCCTCCTCGACCACCAGCACCGAGGACTTGCCTTCGCAGAATTCGAAGAATTCGTCATTGACCAGCGGGTAGGTGACATTGAGCACGTAAAGCGGGATCTCGGTGTCGCCGTGGATGTCGGCAAGGCCGAGGCGCTGCAGAGCGCGGATCACGCCGTTGTACATGCCGCCCTGCAGCACGATGCCAACCGGGGCTTCCTTCGGGCCGAACATCTCGTTGAGCTTGTGCTCGACGATGTATTTCTGCGCCGCCGGCCAGCGGTTGTTGATCTTGTCGTTTTCCTGCATGTAGGACATCGGCGGCAGCACGACGCGGGCATAATCGCTGCGCGGGCTGGCCAGCGCATCCTTGACCGAGAATGGCGGACGCTTGTTGTCCCTGGCCGCGAAACTGCCGGTGACATGGCAGGAGCGGATACGAACCATCAGCATGACGGGGGTGTTGGTGGCTTCCGACAGCTCGAACCCCTGATGCACGGACTGGACGATGGAGGGCAGGTTGGGCCGCGGGTCGAGCAGCCACATCTGCGATTTCATCGCAAACGCATGGCTGCGTTCCTGCATGATCGAGGAGCCTTCGCCATAATCCTCGCCGATGATCACAAGCGCGCCGCCGGTGACGCCGGACGACGAGAGGTTGGCGAGCGCATCGGAGGCGACGTTGACGCCGACCGGTCCCTTGAAGGTCACCGCGCCGCGGATCGGATAGTGGACGGAAGCCGCCAGCATCGCCGCGGCTGCCGCTTCGGAG
>JAHJUC010000296.1 GCA_018829385.1 Alphaproteobacteria bacterium | reverse complement strand
GCCGTTGTTGACGAGCGCCAGCAGGAACACGCCGGCGAGGGATCGCCAGACCGCACCCTGGCCGCCATAGATGCTGGTGCCGCCGAGGATCACCGCGGCGATGGCCTGCAGTTCCATACCGTCGCCGGCGGTTGCCTGTCCGAGAGCGACCCGCGAGGTGGTGATGATCGAGGCAAGCCCGGCGGCAAAGCCGGCGATGGCGAAGGCCGCGATCTTGACGCGGTTTGTGCGGATGCCCGAGAGGATGGCGGCTTCCTCGTTGCCGCCGACCGCAAAAAGCTTGCGCCCGAAGGTCGTCCGGTTGAGCAGGAAGGTCAGCGCCAAGGCAAAGACCAGCATCAGCCATACGGAGTTGAAGACCTCCAGGAACTTGCCGCGCCCCAGCCAGGTGAACGCGTCGATCCGGGCCGAAATCAGCCGTCCGTCCGACAGCGCCACGGCGATGCCCTTGAAGATCAGGGCCGTCGCGATGGTTGCGAGGAAGGAATGCACCCTGAGCGCCGTGATCGCGATGCCGTTGGCGAGACCCAGCGCCAGGCCGACAAAGGGCGCAATCAACAGGCCCAGATAGGGATCGACATTGACCGCCAGCCACGCCGAAGTCACCGAACCCATGGCGAAGATGGCGCCCACCGACAGGTCGAACCCGCCGACAATGATCACCAGCGTCATGGCCGCGGCCATGATGGCCAGCGGGGCGTTCTGGTTGAGGATGTTGAGCAGGTTCCGCCCGGTCAGGAAGCTGTCAGATAGAAGCGTGAGCGCGATAACCAGCAATGCGATCAGGATCAGCACCGCGTAGGTCTGCAGGAAGTGAAGTGTCTTTGCTCGGGTCATGCCGCGGTGTCCCCCATGCCTTGATGAGTGAAAAGAGCTGCCAGCACGTCGGCCTCGCTGACCTTGTCCGGATCGATCTCGTCGACGAGGCGGCCACGGTCGACCAGGAAGACCCGCGTGGCGAGCCCCAGCACTTCGTCGATTTCGCTCGAGATAACGAGTATCGCCACCCCATCCCTTGCCAGGCGTCCGATCTCGCGATGGATTGTCTCGCGCGCGCCGACATCGACACCGCGCGAGGGCTCGTCGAGGATCAGCACGCGGGGATTTCCCGCCAGCCACTTGCCGATCAGCACCTTCTGCTGGTTGCCGCCGGAATAGTTCGACACGTCGCCGTCGACCATTGCCGGTCTGACGTCGAGCTGTTCGATCAGTCCCAGGGCGAGGGCTCGTTCGCGCGCCCTGGCCACGATGCGGCCCCAGGACAGGGAGCGCAGATGCGGCAGCGAGATGTTGGCCCGCACCGGCAGCGACATGACCAGACCCTGTTTGCGGCGGTCTTCCGGCACCATGACGAGACCGGCTTCGGTCGCCTCGGCAATGGAGCGCCGGGTCAGGGCCTTGCCTGCCACCTCGACCGTGCCTGTCGCCGGGTCGGCGCCGATGATGGCCCTTGCGATCTCCGAGCGGCCGGCGCCAACCAGGCCGGCGAAACCGACGATCTCTCCGGCATGGATCTCGAACCGGTCAACGCGTGAACCGTTCGGTGAAACCAGGTCGCGCACCGCGAGCACGACGTCGCCCCGATCACGGTGCTTGGGCGGGTAGAGCGTTTCGGTTTTCTCGCTGCCCAGCATGGCGGAGACCAGGGTCTCCTTGGTTTCGCCCGCCGTATCAACGGTATGAACCTTCTCGCCATTGCGCAGCACGGTGAGCCGGTCGGTTACCTCGAGGATATCGTTGAGAAAATGTGTCACATAGATCACCGAGCGGCCTTCGTCGCGCAGGGCGTGCATGATGCGGTGCAGCTGGTCGATCTCGGATTTCGACAGCGAGGCTGTCGGCTCGTCCATGACGATCACCCGGGCCTGGCGCGCCAGCGCGCGCAATATTTCAATCTTCTGCTGTTCGGCGATCGTCAGGGTCGAGGTGCGGGCATTCGGATCAAGCCGCAGCCCGCTTGTCTCCATCAGCGCCTCAAGCCGGGCAGCCTCGCTGCCGCGCAGGATGCCATGGTTGTTCTCCTCAAGCCCGAGGAACACGTTCTGGGCCACGGTGAGGGCCGGCACGAGTTGCAATTCCTGGTGCATGATCGCAACGCCGTTGGCCAGTGCCGTGGGCGTGTCCCAGGAGCTCT
>JAHJUC010000295.1 GCA_018829385.1 Alphaproteobacteria bacterium | reverse complement strand
AGAGGAGTGCCTTGTCACCTCTACTCCCGATTGCTAGCCTTGCATTACGGTCTGAAACCGATACGATTCTTTCATGCTTCGGCAGCTGAACTGGTCAGTATGGCGGTACGCATGATCCCTGTTTTCTCCACCATTCAACAACCCAGGATGAAATACATCTGGGTTCTTGCCTTGGTAGCCGTCGGGTTGAGCTCGCTGGCATCAGCCCCCGCAACCGGAGCGGCAGAGAAAATGCCGTCCCGGGAAATGGTGTTTTCCATTGTCCGGACGAGCGATCCAGCCTGCGAGCCCGATTGTCCCGAGTGGATTGCTGCCGATGGCGACATAAGCGAAAGTACCGAAACGGCATTCAGGGCCATTCTCGAGCAGGCCGGCTCGCGAAACCTTCCGTTGCTCGTCAATTCTTTCGGCGGGAGAGTCGATGTCGCGATGGCGATGGGACGTTTGATCCGCGAACGTAACATGACGGTCGAGGTTGCGCGCACGGATTACCGGCTATGCGAGCCTTGGGACGCCAAGTGCAAGCCTGCCTTCAAAGACGGCGCATATTACGGCTACGCCAATTTGACTTTCGGTGTTTGCAACTCGGCCTGTCCCATATTGCTGGCTGGAGGCGTTCGCCGGATCGCAGGTCCATTTACCCGTTTGGGTGTTCATCAGATTGTGACAACCCGGCAAAAATACCGAAACATGTACAAGGTTTACCAGGAGAGGTTGGGTAACGGTTCCATAGTCACCAGAAAGGAACTGGTGGAGCGGCAAAGGATCGGAACGGTCCGATCGACAGAATTGCGGGACTCCCTGCGTTCGGATCTGGAAACCTACCTGACCGCCATGAATGTCAAACCGGCTTTGATCGGGCTGATGCTGTCGACGCCTCCGGAGGATATCAGATATCTGAGTTTGGAGGAGCTCAAGAGCCTGGGAGTGGTCACCGATATCCACGAGATTGAACGCCTCGTTGCGACCGGGATCTGCAGGAGCCGAACCCGGCCGCAAAATTGTCTTTTGCGCAAATAGAAATTAACCTGAAGCGCCGCTTCCTGGCATTCAGCACGGTGACCGGCAAGCAGTGAAGCGTTCGCTGCGGAAGGGACACCCATGAAATATCTGCGGCTCTATGCCGGTGAGGATGGCGAGAGCCATTTCGAGGAAATGCGGGCCGAGTTCGACATGGCCATCTACGCTCCGCCGGCGCCAGCCTTCGGCGTGTCCGAGCCGGTCGATGCAAAGCGCTTCATCATGGTGCATTTTCCGGCCGGCTGGGACAGCGAGCTGCATCCGGCGCCGCGGCGGCAGTTGTTCGTCATGTTGTCCGGGCAGTTTCAGGGGAAAACCAGCGGCGGCACCGTGATGGATCTTGGGCCGGGCGACGTCATCCTTATGGAAGACACGACGGGCAAGGGACATTCCGCCAGAACGCTGGACGGGACCGAAGTCCACGCGTTGATGGTGCATCTGGAGTAGTCCGGGCGCCCGGCGCCTTACAAACCGGCGGCATCGGAAGATGCCTTTCTCTCCCGTGTCGCAATTGGCGCATTGCGCGTCCCGTTTCATGCAAGCATTGGCCGTGCTTTCGGTTTCTATTCATCCGCACAGGCCGCACGGGAGATGTGGCCAGGTCGGGAAGAGGAAAACGACACAATGGCTGAGTACAAGTCCGATATCGAGATTGCCCGCGCGGCGAACAAGAAGCCGATCCAGCAGATTGGCGAGAAGCTTGGCATTCCGCTTGAGGATCTCGTTCCCTACGGTCACGACAAGGCGAAGGTCTCCGCCGATTTCATCGCGCGGCAGAAGGACAAGAAGGACGGCAAGCTGATCCTGGTCACCGCGATCAACCCGACGCCTGCCGGCGAGGGCAAGACCACGACCACGGTGGGGCTGGGCGACGGGCTGAACCGCATCGGCAAGAAGGCAATGATCTGCATCCGCGAGGCTTCGCTGGGGCCGAATTTCGGCATGAAGGGCGGGGCCGCGGGCGGCGGCATGGCGCAGATCGTGCCGATGGAAGAGATGAACCTGCATTTCACCGGCGACTTTCATGCCATCACCAGCGCCCACAACCTGCTCTCGGCGATGATCGACAACCACATCTACTGGGGCAACGAGCTGGAAATCGACGCGCGCCGGATCGTCTGGCGCCGGGTGATGGACATGAACGACCGGGCGCTCAGAGACATCGTGGTCAATCTCGGCGGCGT